>NZ_JBEZWL010000055.1:0-27899 GCF_040648015.1 Streptomyces sp. NPDC029216
CCGCGCGGCGGGTGGATGGCGGTCACGGCGCGGCGGGTCGCCGCGCGTGACGCGGCGGGGGACGCGGCGGGTGACACGGCGGGCGGGACGGCCGGCGACACGGAGGCGAAGGCGCTGCCGCCGGTATGCCCCGTACCGCTCTGCCCCCCGGTGTGCCGGGCGGGTGCGCTGTCCATCGTCATCGGCTGATGCGCTCCTGGTTCAAGGGCTGGGGGTCTCCTCGGCGTAGCCCGGGGAAGGGCCTGCCCAGCAGTTCGTGGTACAGGCCGGTGACCGCGTCCGCGGTCCGCCGCACGTCGAACTCCGTCCGGGCGTGCTGCTGGGCCTGCTCCCCGAGTTCGGTGAGCAGCCGCGGTTCGGCGAGCAGCCGCCCCAGGGCCTTGGCCAGCGCCGTCGGGTCCTCCGGCGGTACCAGGCAGAGCCGTCCGTGTCCGGACGGCAGGCTCTCCCGCGCACCGCTGACGTCGGAGACCAGGACCGGTCGGCCGCAGGCCATGGCTTCGAGGGGGGCGAGCGCCATGCCTTCCCACCGCGACGGCAGTACAACGAGATCGGCGGCCCGAAGCCACGGTCGGATGTCGGCGGCGGCCCCGGCGAAGTGGACTCCGGGGGGTGCGGTGCGGCGCAGCCGTTCGGCGTCGGGGCCGTCGCCGACGAGGGCGAGGCGGGCGCCGGGGACGGTGCCCGCCACCTCCGGCCAGGCGCGCAGCAGGATGTCCTGGCCCTTCTGGGGGCAGAGCCGGCCGACGCAGACGGCGAGCGGCCCGTCGCCGTGGAGGGCGGCGGGCAGCCGCAGTGCGGTGCGGGCCTCGGCCCGGTCGCGGGCGGGGTCGGGGTGGCCGGGGCGGAAGTGGGCGAGGTCGACGCCGTTGCGGATCACCGACCAGTGGGCGGCGATGCCCTCGGACTCGCCGGTGCGGCGTTCGGCCTCGCTGACGCACAGCACCCGGTCGGCCCAGCGGGCGCCGGCCCGCTCCCAGCGCAGTGCGAGCGCGGCGGTGGTCCCGCCGACGGCGTCGAAGGACCAGGCGTGCGGCTGGAACACCGTGGGCAGGGCGCCCCGTACGACCAGCCGGCCGGCCAGGCCGGCCTTGGCGCTGTGGGCGTGCAGCAGGTCGGGGCGGACGCGGCGGACCAGCCGGGCGGCGCGGGCCACCTCGGCGGGCAGCCCGGGGCCGGGGGAGCGTCCGGCGCGCCAGGTGAGCACCTCGGCCCCGGCTGCCCGGGCGCCGTCGGCGAGGACGCCGCCGTCCGGGCAGCCGACGACGACGCGCAGCCCGGCGGCGGACTGGGTCCGTACGAGGTCGGTGACGACCCGGGCGACACCGCCCTCGACGGGCTGGACGAGGTGCAGGACGGTGAAGGACTGCGCGGCCGGGGAGCCGGCCGGCGAGGGGTGTTTCGGCACGTGGAGCGGTCTCCTGCGCTCAGCGGCGCGCGTCTGTCTGAACGAAGAGCACACCGAGGAATTGACCCTGACTTTCGCCCGTGAACGTGAATCTCAGGCTGTGGGCGCCACCGGACAGGGCGGGACTCAGGTCGAACACGTCCGCGTCATATCCGAGATTATTAATATTTTCAGGCTGTCGCACGAATGCGGGGCGTCCGAATTCCGTGATCGTGGAATTCATGACGTCGTCGAAGGGGTTCTCGGCGTCGCTCACACTGATCCGGCGCCCGCTGTCCGCCGTCACCGTGAGTGAGTCCCCCAGGGTGCCGCGGTCCCCGTCGTACGCGACCGCCCCGGCCTTGCCCGCGGCCCCCGGCGGTACGTCCAGCCCGGGGACCTCCACCGTCTCGGCGGCGGTCTCGCCGGCGCCGGCGGCCAGGGACTCGAAGCCGTCCCACAGCGAGATCCGGCGCAGCGGCTCCTGCGGGTGCTCGTACGCGACCACCAGCGTCCAGCCGCCCCAGGCACCCGTCTCCGAGTGCCCCATGGCGATGTTGAGCTGGGCCACGGTCCACATCCCCGCGCCGCCCTTGCGCACCAGCGGGGTGACGTCGGCCGAGGCCTGGTAGGCGTCGCTGCCCGCGTCCGTGCGGTGCCCGATCACCGTGTCGGCGATCACCGGCTTGTACGCGCCCCCGGGCTCGGCGACCAGGACCCGGCCGTTGTCCTCCGGCGGCTTCTGCTCCCCCACCCGCAGGTTCCCGCCCCAGTAGAGCCGGGCGTACGAGACCTTCGCACCCTGCGGGACCCTGAGCTCGGCCCGGGTGGAGTTGTAGGTGTCGGGGTCCTGGTCGACCTCGTCGTAGAACATCTCGAAGTCGCCGTTGACCCCCGCCGCCCCCTTCTTGACCTCCGCGCACGGCTCGGCCCGCGGGGACTCCTCCCGGCGGCAGCTGATCCCCGAGTTCGAGGCCCGCACCAGCCCGCCGTGCTGGACGGCCTGATAACGCTGGGTGAAGGGGATCCGCGACATTTCGCGCGCCGCGACGGGAACGGCGGCGCCCGCGGAGGGAGCCTGGAGGGAAAGCGTGAGGCAGGACAGCATGCCCAGCGCGCCGAGGATTCTGCGGGAGGAACCCATGATCCTGCCTCTCCATTTTCAACCAGGGGGACAAAACAGGAGTGAACTTTGTCAGAAATCAGGCTGGAAATCACGTCGGACTCGCCCGTACGGCCTTTTGAGCGATAACGCGCACCCTGCCCGCGGGCGTGTCGTTATGCCGTTGCAGCGATGTTCGAAGTTCGAACCGGAAGGAATGCGGAGATGAAGAAGGGGCTGATGCGCGGCACGACGGTGGCGCTCGCAGGCACCGCGCTGCTGATGGGCGTCGCCGGCCTCGCCTCCGCGCACGGCGGCGACGGCGCGACGGCCGAGGGCGCCGCCGCGAACTCCCCAGGCGTGCTGAGCGGCAACCTCGTCCAGGTCCCCGTCGACGTCCCGGTCAACGTCTGCGGTGTCACCGCGCAGCTGGTCGGGGTGCTGAACCCCGCCTTCGGCAACCGCTGCGTGAACGCCTGAACGTCAACTCCGCCGCCCGAAACGGCGGCATCCGGGTGAACGCACGCAACCCGATCCGGAGCGGGGCCGTTGATCCGGGTGCTCCAGTACTGGGCGATCCTGCAAAAAAGGGACGATAATGATCAAGAAGTTTGTGGCCGGCGCAGCGGTTGCCGCCTCCGCGGTCGGCCTCGGTGCCGCCATGGCCCCGCAGGCGATGGCCATCGGCAACGACAACGGAATCAACACCGTCAACGGCAACAACTCCGCGCAGATCTACGGCAACCAGGCCACCTACGGCAACATGAGCCCGCAGATGGCGCTGATCCAGGGCTCGTTCAACAAGCCCTGCATCGCCCTGCCGGCCAAGGTCAACGCCCAGTCGATCCTGGCCCTGGTCAACGTCGGCGTCCAGGACATCCCGGTCCTGTCCAGCCCGCAGAACCAGCAGTGCACCGAGAACTCCACCCAGGCCAAGGGCGACGAGGCCCTCTCGCACATCCTGGACAACATCCCGATCCTCTCCGGCAACGCCTCCGCCGGAAGCTGACCGCGCTCCGAGCCGAACGAGGCCGTCGCACCTGCGGGTCGCGGCGGCCTCGCCGCGTGCACGGCCCCTGGAATTCCGCTCCTCCGTAAATGCGATGGAATTCTCCGAACGGACTGCCGGACCGTTCGGAGTAAATTTCTCCGGCAACCCCGGGAAATACCGGTTTCCGCGGTTTCTTTTCCCCGGCCCACTCGTTGTTGTGTATGCAGCGGACAGACCTCTGCGGGAAGGATCGAATTCAAATGAAGTACAAGAAGGCAATGGTGATGGCCGCCGGCGTTCTGATGGCCGCCGGTGCCGCCTCCCCCGCCATGGCCGACGCGGGCGCCGAGGGCATCGCCAAGGACTCCCCCGGCGTCCTCTCCGGGAACCTCGTGCAGGTCCCCGTGCACGTCCCCGTGAACGTCTGCGGCAACACCGTCAACGTGATCGCGCTGCTGAACCCCGCGTTCGGCAACATCTGCGTCAACAACTGACGAAAGCGCCTGCGCCCGCAAGGGCGAACCTCCTCGGGTGGCCTCGGAGTGCACGGCGGTGCACTCCGAGGCCACCTTCGATTCAGGACCGGCCCCCGCGCCGGTAGACAGGGAAGGACCCATGCGACAGGTACTGAGCCGACAGGTACTGGGCAAGGGGGTGCTCACGGCTGCGGCCGCCTCAAGTCTGCTGTCCATCGCGACCGGCGCGGCCTACGCGCATCCCGGGGCGATGGCCGAGGCTTCGCATTCGCCGGGGGTGCTGTCCGGCAACAGCGTCTCGGTACCCCTCACGTTTTCGCCGAACGTGTGCGGCAACAGCGTGGACGGGGGCGGGGCGCTCAACCCCGCGATGGGGAACAACTGTGCCACCTCCACCGGCTCCGACACCGGCCACCACGACACCGGCCACCACGACTACGAGCGCTACCTGAGCCCCGAGAACGCCGAGGCCTTCGAGCGCTACCTGGAGGAGCGCCAGGGCGGCCGGCACGCGCTGCCCGCGCAGCGCCGGGAGGACGAGGGCGGCTACGGGGAGCGCGGCGACGAGGCCCCCCGCACGCACGCCCCCCGGCACGCGGCGCCCCGGCAGGAGGAGGCGCGCGACGAGGCACCCCGCCAGGAGACGCCCCGGCACGAAGCGCCCCGCCACGAGGCACCCCGGCACGAGGCCCCGCGCCACGAAGCGCCCCGCCACGGCGACGGCCGCCACGAGGACGCCTACGGCGGCTCCGGCGAGAACGGCCGGGGCCCCCGGGGCGGCGAGGAGGAGTGCGACGACCACCCGCGGGCCCCCCACGCGGAGCACCCGGCCCCGCACCCGGCGCCCCCCGCGCCCGCCCCGCACCACCCGAAGCCCAAGCCCCGGCCCAAGCCCGCCCCGCAGCCCCGGCCCGCGCCCGCACCCGCGCCCGCGCCGCCCGCCGCGGAGCAGCCGGCCCCGTTCCCCGCCCCCGCGCCGGCTCCGGCACCCGCCCCGGCCCCCGTACCGCCGCAGGAACACGCCGAGACGCTTCCGGCCCCGGTCGAGGAGCAGCCCCACACCCTCCCGGCGCCGGTCCCCGCGCCGCCCGCGCAGGAGCTCCCGGCGCCCCGGCCGCCGCACGGCAGCCAGCCGGAGCGGCCCGTACCGGCGCCCGCCCCCGTCACGGACGTCGTCCGCCCGGCCGACCAGCCCCCGGCCGCCCCGGCCGGCGACCTCCCGGTGCACCTGCCGCCGGCGCCCGCTCCCGCCCCGGCGCCCGCCCCCGTCGTGGCCCCGCCGGTGACCCTCCCCGCGCCGGCGCCGGCCCCCGCTCAGGCGGGGCCCCAGCTGGCGGCCACCGGGGCGGGTGAGCTGGGGGCCATGGCGGCCCTCGCCTCGGCGCTGGTCCTCGGCGGCGCGATTCTCTACCGGAGGTCGAGCATCGCCTGACCGGGAATGCCGGTAATCGGAAGAAATATCGGCCGGAGAATCCACCGTTGGATTCTCCGGCCGCTGCCGTGCGCCCGCGCGCCCGGCGTTTCCGGAGCGGCGGGGAATCGTTAGCCAGGGCGAAAGCGGCGCTCCGGTCGCCGCGGACGCCTCGGTCACACGAAAAGAATGAGGATTTCGACAATGAAGCTCTCCCAGGTCGCCGCCGTCGTCGTCGGCTCCGTCGCCGCCCTCGGTGCCACGGCCCCCGCCTTCGCGGCCGACGCCCCCGCAATGCCCCCCATGAGCGCGACGGGCGGAGTGACCGAGGTGCTGAACGCCGTGAACCCCGTCTCCGAGGCGCTCCCCCAGACGGCGGGCAACGCGCTGGCCGAGCAGGGCGACACCGTCGGCAAGGTCGTCCACACGGTGCAGGGCGTGAACAAGGCCCGCAACGACGTCCCCGGTACGGCCCTGGGCCTGGCGAACGGCGCGACCAAGGCCTCGCCGCTGCTCGGCGGAGTGGAGCTCAACGGCGGCAAGTGACGGCCGGGGGCGGGCGGAACGGCCCCCGACACGTCCGTGGGCGCCACCGGCGAGGCCGGTGGCGCCCACGGTCACGTGGTGCCGACTGCGAGGTACGTCAGTCGTTGACGCAGACGTTGCCGAACGCCGGGTTCAGCGCGCCGATGACGTTGACGGAGTTGCCGCAGACGTTGATCGGGATGTGGACCGGGACCTGGACCAGGTTGCCCGAGAGAACACCGGGGGAGCCCACGGCCGCGCCCTCGGCCTGGGCGTCGGCGGAGGCGGCACCGGCGGCACCGGCCACGGCGAGACCAGCGGAGGCCAGGGCCACGGCGGCCTTCTTGGCAGCAGAGTTCATGGGGAGTGCACCTTCTCGTTCGATGTCCTGCCCCGGTCCCGGGGCTCACACCTAGCGAAACGGTCCACCTTCCCAGAACGACACGGCCGACCGCCAGATCTGACCTGTTCAGCCCAATAGTCGTAATCATCCAGCCCGTTGGCTTCCGCCGGAACCGTCTTCTAGCGACTGATGGGGATGTCGGGGATGTCGGGGACGTCGAGGTCCGGGAGGTCCGGGAGCGCCGGGGCCGCGGGCGCCGCCCCGGTCGCCGGTGGGACCGCGGGCACCGCCGGGGCGGACACCCCGGGCACGGGCGGGAGGTTGACCGGGGGGACCGTGACCGGGAGCTCCGGCAGCTTGATCTCGGGGAGTTTGATCTCGGGGAGCTTCGGCAGCTCGATCGGGGGGAGCTTGATCCCGCCGAGCAGGCCCGTGAGTGAACCCAGGAGGTCCGTCAGGGTCTTGGAGAGTCCGGCGAGGAGGTCGTCGATCGGGCCGGCCGCGACCCGCTCCCGGGACTCCGCCGCCTCTTCGAGGTTCTCGATCTGCTGCTGCACGGCCGCCGCCTTCCTCTCGACGGCGGCGGCACCCTGGCCGTCCGCGGCGCCCGCGGGGGCGGCCGCGCCGGACAGTATGACGACGGCGAGGACCGACGGGACGAGGACGCGGAGGCGGGACGGCTTGGTGGAGTGCATGGGAAGTCCTTCGACGTGGTCGCGCGTGAAGCGGACCGGGATAGTCCACTTACTCACCCACCGTGCGAACACCCTCCACGGAGCGCAACAGGATCTTGAGCGCCCCCGCGCGCCCCTGGGGCTGCGTACGGGCTTCGCGCAGGTGTCCGCAGCGGCCTCACCCGTGCCGGGGAAAACCCCGCCGGCGACGGGCCGTTTGAGTGAAGCAGCGGAACCAACCCCCGGAACGGCCTGTTGATCAGGGCGCTCCACTAGCGGGCACTCGTGCGACAGAAGGATCGATGATGCTCAAGAAGATCATGACCGCCGCCGCGGTCTCCGCCGTTGCCATCGGCGCGGGCGCTGCCGCCGCCACCCCGGCCATGGCCATCGGCAACGACAACGGGGTCAACACCGTCAACGGCAACGGCGCTCAGCAGATCTACGGCAACCAGAAGACCGCGGGCGACATGAGCCCCCAGCTCGGCCTGGTCCAGGGCACCCTCAACAAGCCCTGCATCGGCCTGCCGGCGAAGGTCAACGTCCAGTCGGTCCTGGCCCTCATCGCCAACGTCGGCGTCCAGGACATCAACGTCCTGTCCAACCCTCAGAACCAGCAGTGCACCGAGAACTCCACCCAGGCCAAGGGCGACGAGCCGCTCTCGCACATCCTGGACAACATCCCGGTCCTCTCCGGCAACGTCTCCTCCGGCAGCTGACCGAGCTCCACCCCTCCTGGTCTAGGGCCGCGTCAGCCCGTGGAGCGAAGTGACGAGGGCCCCGGCGGCGTCCAGCCACCGGGGCCCTCGTGCGCGTGGGGCCACGCCCCTCATCCCGTCCGGCAGCTCAACCCGTCCAGAAGGCCCACCACCGGGTCAGGACCAGCATCCCGATCACCCCGAGGTGCAGGGCGGGCGGCGCCCAGGCGAAGTCGGTGAAGAACTCCCGCAGCGGGCCGGGCGCGGCCAGCCGGCGGGTGCGGACGTTGTGGGCCGTGACCGCCCAGAACATCAGCAGCGTCGCCACCCAGGCCAGACAGCACCACAGGCACAGGGCATTGATCACGTAGAGGGACTGGGTCATCAGCCAGGCGCAGAAGCCGGTGCCGAAGGCCGTGCCGGCGTTCAGTCCCAGCCAGAACCAGCGGCGGTGGCGGGCTCCGGCGAGCACTCCCGCGCCCACGCAGACCACGACGCCGTAAGCGGCCAGTCCGAGCATCGGGTTGGGGAAGCCGAAGACGGCGGCCTGCGCGCTCTTCATGACGCTGCCGCAGGACACCACGGGGTTGAGGCTGCAGGCGGGTTTGAAGTCCGGGTCCTCCAACAGGAGGAACTTGTCGAGGGTGATCACCCAGGAGGCCAGCAGCCCGGCGGCCCCGGTGGCCACCAGCAGCCAGGCCAGGGACCTGGGGGCCTCGGGCTCGTCCTCGGAGTGGGTGGAGGAGCGCCGCCGCTGGCGGGGGACGTCCACTGTATTCGTTGCCATGCCGCCCATAGTCCCGCGGACCGCCGCAAACCCTTGCGAACATGGGCCATTCCCGGGCAAGTTGACCTGAAGGTGTGGCGGGAACCCCTGATGCTTCCCGGACGTTTTACCGAATCCCGGACGTGATGTCAGAGCCAGGGGCTACGTTGTGCTTCCGCGAAGTGACAAGCTGCGACGGCCTGGAGCCCACCTTGAGCGATCCGTACGAGACAACCGAGGCGCACCTCGAGCGACTCCTGGGCCGCGCCCTCAACTCCTTCGACCTTCCCGACCCGTTGGTCGAGCGCCTCGGTACGGCGCTCGCCCACAGCTCCTCGCTCTACACCACGCACCACAGCCCGTCGGCGGGGCTCTGGCGGGAGACCCACCGGCACACCTACCTGCTGTCCGACGGAGAGACGGCCTCCCTGTGGGAGCTGGCCTACCGGCTGAGGGGCGACGGGAGCACGCGGCACGAGGTGTTCGCGACCCGGGACGAGCTCGGCCTGGCCGGGGCGCGGCTGTTCGGCGAGGCCGCGACGGAGCCGGAGCCGTACCCGGTGCCCGAGCCGGGCACGGCCGAGGACGGGGACCTGGGCTGGGGCGTGGACGCCTCGGAGGAGGATCTGGCGCTGCTGAGCGCCCTGTTCGCCGCGCCGGGCCCGCAGGAGCGCCGCCGCGAGTACTCGGCGGAGGAGTCCGTCGACCACGCCCGCCGGGTGCTGCGGCGCGCGGAGAACGCCGACCGTCCCGGGCCGGAGGTGGCGGTGCTGCTGCGCTCGGCGTACGCGCACCAGATCACGCAGGCCTTCGGCGGCCGGCAGTCCCTGGCCGACGGGCGTGACGCCGGGTTCAGCCTGTACGAGCACGCCTTCGTCCTGCTGGACGGCAGCGAGCTCAGCCTGTGGGAGGTCGAGCACACGGCGACGCCGGACGGGCGGCACATGTGCGAGGTCTACGCGAGCGAGGCCGCCGCACGCGGGGCGATGGAACTGCGCACCCGGGTTCGGTAGCGACGCCGCCGGGCCGGAGGCCCCTACCGCGGGGGCAGGTCCGGCCGTGCGGGCCGAGGGAGGCCAGGACCGCTCCGGCGCCCCGTGCGACCAGTTCCCCGGCGGCCCCGCCGTGCACCAAGAAAAACGGACATGCCCGCCCACAGGGGCGGACATGTCCGTGAGGGTGTGCCCGCGGGCTCAGGCCGGGTCGGCCTGCTCGACGGCGCCCTCGCGCTCCGAGAGCGGGACCTGCTTGCGCGGCAGGACGAACATCACCGCGAAGATCACGACGAGCACCCCCACGACCCACCACAGCGCGCCGCGGAAGGCCTCGGTGTACGGGACGCCGAGGATCCGGTCGTCGTCGATGGACCCGAAGAAGACGACGGAGGTCAGGGCGAGGCCGATGGCGTTGCCCATCTGGCCGGTGGTGTTGATCAGGCCGGAGGCCGAGCCGGCGTGTTCGCGCGGCACCTGGGACAGGATGGTGTCGTTCAGCGGGGCGACGATCAGGCCCATGCCGATGCCCATGACGACCAGCGGGGCGGCCATCTGCCAGGAGGCGATGTCCATGCCGTAGCGCTGGGACTCCCAGATGTAGAGGAGCAGGCCCGCGGCCATGACCAGCGCGCCGGCCTGGAGCACCTTGCGGCCGAAGCGCGGGACGAGCTTCTCGACGGAGAGGCCGGCGGCGACGGAGACGGCGATGGAGAAGGGGATGCCGGTGCTGCCCGCGTGCAGCGGGGTCCAACCGAGGCCCATCTGCATGTAGAGCGTCCAGACCAGGAAGAAGATGCCGGTCGCCAGGCCGAAGGCCAGCTGGACCGCGATGCCGCCGGCGAAGCTCTTGATCCGGAAGAGGGAGAGCTCGACGAGCGGGGAGCCGTCCTTCTTGATCTTGTACTTCTCGTAGGCGATGAAGGCGGCGAAGACGACCGGGGACGCGATCATGCAGGCGAAGCCCCAGAGCGGCCAGTCGTTCTCCCGGCCCTGGGTGAGGGGGTAGATCAGCAGGACCAGGGCGAGGGTCGCGAGGACGACGCCGACGAGGTCGAGGCGCAGGGCCTTGGGGGCCTTGGACTCGGAGATGAACTTGCGGCCCAGGATGACGGCGGCGATGCCGACGGGCAGGTTGATCAGGAAGATCGTGCGCCATTCGAGGCCGAAGAGGTTCCACTCGGTGAGCAGCGCGCCGAGCATCGGTCCCGAGACCGCGCCGAGGCCGACGATCGCGCCGAACATGCCGAAGACCTTGCCGCGCTCGTGCGGCGGGAAGGTGACGTGGATGATCGCCAGGACCTGCGGGACCATCATCGCCGCCATGCCGCCCTGCAGGAGGCGGGAGGCGACGAGCATGCCGGGGTCGGCCGCGATGCCGCAGAGCAGCGAGGCGGCGGTGAAGCCGGCGACGCCGACGAGGAAGAGGCGCTTGCGGCCGAAGATGTCACCGAGACGGCCGCCGGTGATCAGGCCGGCGGCGAAGGCGAGCGCGTAGCCGGCGGTGATCCACTGGATGGCGCTCGTCGAGGCGCCGAAGTCCTGGCGCATGCTGGGTATCGCGATGTTGACGATCGTGACGTCGACCAGGTCCATGAAGGACGCGGTCATCACGATGGCGAGCGCCAGCCAACGGCGGCGGTCGGCCGGGCCGTCGGGGGTGGCGGGCTCGGCGGAGCCCTCTGGTGCCGGTGCGGCCGCCTTCTCTTCTCGTACGGGCCCGTTCTCTCTTTCGGGCGATGCTGTGGGCGTCTCGGTGCTCATGGGGAGAAACCTAGACGGGATCTAGGCCAGGATGTGTCCTATTTCCCTGGCAATCTTGAAGGATGAACGACACATCCGCCCGGCTGCTGACCCTGCTGTCCCTGCTCCAGACCCCGCGCGAGTGGCCGGGCAGCGAGCTGGCGGAGCGGCTGGGGGTGAGCTCGCGGACGATCCGGCGGGACATCGAGCGGCTGCGGGACCTGGGGTACCCGGTGGAGGCCACGCTGGGCGCGGAGGGCGGGTACCGGCTGGTCGCGGGTGCGGCGATGCCGCCGCTGCTGCTGGACGACGAGGAGGCCGTGGCGATCGCGGTGGGGCTGCGGGCGGGGGCCGGGCATGCGATCGAGGGGGTCGAGGAGGCCTCCGTACGGGCCCTGGCGAAGCTGGAGCAGGTGTTGCCGGCCCGGCTGCGGCACCGGGTGGGGGCGCTGCAGTCGGCCACGGTGGCGGTGACCCGGGGCGACGGGCCGAGCGTGGACCCGCGGACGCTGACGGCGATGGCCGCGGCGGTGGCGGGGCCTGAGCGGCTGCGGTTCGCCTACCGGGCGCGGGACGGGGCGGACTCGCGGCGGCTGGTGGAGCCGTACCGCCTCGTCAGCACGGGCAGCCGCTGGTACCTGGTGGCCTACGACCTGGAGCGGGAGGACTGGCGCACGTTCCGGGTGGACCGGGTGAGCGAGCCCTTCGCGACGGGGACGCGGTTCACGCCCCGGCCGATGCCGATGGAGGCGGCGGAGTTCGTGCGGCGCGGGCTGCGGGGCGGGGAGACCTACCCGGCGGACGTGTCCTTCGCCGTGCCCCCACAGGAGCTGCCGGGGTGGCTGCGGGAGGGGGCGGTGGCGGAGGGCGCGGGGTCGCGGGTGCGCTTCGAGAGCGGGGACGCGCCGGAGTGGCTGGCGGCCCGGATGGCGCTGACGGGGCTGGAGTTCACGGTGCGGGGGCCGGCGTTCCTGGCCCGGGCGGCGGGCACGCTGGCCGAGCGGCTGGCCGGGGCGGTACCGGGGGCGGGCGGGCCGGGGTAGCGGGGAGCCCCGGCACCTGGGGGGGATAGGTACCGGGGCTCGTCTCGGGGGCCGGGGCCGTCAGGCGACGGCGTCGAAGCCGGTGTCGCGGGCCATCCGCTTCAGCTCCAGCAGGGCGTGCTTCTCGATCTGGCGGATCCGCTCGCGGGTCAGCCCGTGCTGCTTGCCGACCTCGGTCAGGGTCCGCTCGCGGCCGTCCTCGATGCCGTAGCGCATCTTGATGATCGACGCCGTGCGCTGGTCGAGCTTGCCGAGCAGGTCCTCCAGCTCCTCGCTGCGCAGCAGCGCGAGCACGGACTGCTCGGGGGAGATCGCGGCGGTGTCCTGCAGCAGGTCGCCGAACTGGGTGTCGCCCTCGTCGTCGACCGACATGTTGAGGCTGACCGGGTCGCGCGCCCAGTCCAGTACGTCGCCGACGCGCTTCTCCGTGGAGTCGAGCTCGGCGGCGATCTCGGCGTGCTCCGGGTCGCGGCCGTTCTCGCGGTTGAACTCGCGCTGGATCCGGCGGATGCGGCCGAGCTCCTCCACGAGGTGGACGGGGAGCCGGATGGTGCGGGACTGGTCGGCGATGGACCGGGTGATGGCCTGGCGGATCCACCACGTGGCGTACGTGGAGAACTTGAAGCCCTTGGTGTAGTCGAACTTCTCCACGGCGCGGACCAGGCCGGCGTTGCCCTCCTGGATGAGGTCGAGGAGGGGCAGTCCGCTGCGCGGGTAGCGGCGGGCGACGGCGACGACGAGGCGGAGGTTGGACCGGATGAAGACCTCCTTGGCCCGCTCCCCCTCGGCGGCCAGGGCTTCCAGCTCCGCGCGCGCCGGGGTCTCCCCGTCGCGCTCGATCTCGCCGTCGAGGATCTGCCGGGCGTAGACGCCCGCCTCGATGATCTGCGAGAGCTCCACTTCCCGGGCGGCGTCGAGCAGCGGGGTGCGCGCGATCTCGTCCAGGTACATGCCGACCAGGTCGCGGTCGACGATTTCCCCGCCCGCGGCGCGGGCGCTGCTCGTGGACTGACGACGGGCGACGGCGCGGGTTGCCATGCGGTGCTCCCTTGCGATGCGATGAACGGTCGCGGTGCGTCTTCGGACACTCTCCCGAGTGCCCGCTTCCGAGGGAAACAACGACTGGAATCGGGACAGAATTCCCACACGCCTCCCTCTTTCCCGGGATCTTGCAGTATCCTGCCCCGCCGCCGCCCTGGCCGGGCGGTGTCGGCGGGCTGCGAGAACCCGAAGAGGTGCAGGTCAGGCCGGGATCGGAGCCACCGGCCGGCCCCCGCGGTCAACGGCGCCGATGAGACCGCCGTCACACCCGTCACGGCCGCCCCGGCACCATCCGCGGGCTGCACTCCCATCCCCCAAGACGGCCCGCGTCCGGTTCTGGTTGCCTGCCGGTCCTCCACACCGCCCTCGACGACCACTCCCGACTCGCCTGCACCGAGGACCTGCCCGACGAGACCGCGGACGAACGGGTGATGGAGCGGGCGACGCGTCCGTCCTGGCAGGTGCGGAGATCGTTCCCGTGTCTACTTTTAGCGACCGACTGTGCGCCTGAGGTGATCGCGTACAGACGAAGCCGGCACGGAGGTAGGAATTCATGCGCAAGCTCCAGCAGGTCATGATCGCCACTGCGGCGGTGGCGGGCCTGGCCTCTCTCGGTGCGGGAAGTGCACACGCCGCTGATGCGAGCGGCCACCTTCACCGCGGCGCCGACGTACGGGTTGCCCAGCTGCCACCCCTGCCCCGGCTCCCGCAATTGCCGCAGCTCCCGCCGTTGCCCAGACTCCCGCGGATCACTTTGCCGGAGGTCGCGCAGAAGAGCCTGTCGAGTGCGCGGCACGTGCGGCTCGCGGGGGCCGTCATGCCGTACACGCCGTACGCCCCTTACGCGCGCTATGCGCCGTACGCGCCCTACGCCGCTTATGCGCTGGACGGGACGGGCACCCCCGCCACCCCCAGCACACCGAACACACCGAACACGCCGAACACCCCGGGCGGTGGGAACACCCCGAACACCCCCAACACCCCCAACACGCCGAACACGCCCAACACCCCGGGCGGTGGCGCGACGCCCAACACCCCCAACACACCGAATACTCCGAACACGCCGAACACACCGGCCCATGCGAGCACGCCGAATACCCCGAACACGCCCAACACGCCGAACACGCCGAATACGCCGAGCTCCACTTAGGGGCGCCGCAGGCACCGCCGAAGAGCCGGGATCCTCCGCCCCTTCACCTCGCACGGATGCGCCGCGCAGTGAATTTCACCGCGCGGCGCATTCGCATGTTTTTTACTGTGCGCTCCTCATCCTAGTTGGGGGTGTTCGGCGTATTGGGGGTGTTCGGGGTATTGGCCCCGCCACCCGGGGTGTTGGGCGTGTTCGGAGTGTTGGGGGTGTTGGCCCCGCCACCCGGGGTGTTGGGCGTGTTCGGGGTGTTCGGCGTATTGACGCCACCGCCCGGGGTATTGGGGGTGTTCGGGGTGTTCGGCGTATTGACGCCACCGCCCGGGGTGTTGGGGGTATTCGGGGTGTTGGGCGTGTTCCTGCCCTGCCCCGGGGTGTTAGGGGTGTTGGGGGTGTTGGGCGTGTTGTGCCTGTGCTGGCCCAGCCCCGGGCCGTGGGGCGTGTTCGGGGTGTTCGGGGTGTTCGGGGTGTTGACTCCGCCCCCCGGGGTGTTCGGCGTATTGGGGGTGTTCGGGGTATTGACCCCGCCACCCGGCGTGTTCGGGGTATTGGGGGTGTTCGGCGTGTTCCCGCCACCGCCCGGGGTGTTCGGCGTATTCGGTGTGTTGGGTGTGTTTTCAGCGACCACCATCTGGGGCGCCGGCGCGGCCATGGCCGTGGCCGGCAGAGCGGCACCTCCGGCCAGCGCCACGGAAGCGGCCACACCCAGCATGATCTTCCTCGACATCTTCATCATCAGTCTTCTCCATTCGATGTGCGGAGGTCACTGAAAGCCACCCGCCATAGATTTCATTTTCCGGAGGCCTTTGCGGGGTTTCCCGTCTGGGCCTGCTTCAAATAAACCCGACCCGGGCAGGCGGGTCATGTCACAGAAACACGGGACTTGATAGCTGGAAGCGATGTTGGTAAGCGGGCGGGCGTGCGAGCCCTGGGGCCTTCCGCGCAATCCGGCGGAGCCGTCAAGTCCCGACTTTCCGTGTGGTGCCCGTGGGGCCCCGTCCGGGGCGCAATGAAGCTGTGGATGCCGTCTCCGGCGCCCTTACCTCCCGCCCTAGGAGCCCTCTCCGATGAACACAAGGACTCGCCGCCTCGTCCCCTTCCTGGTCGCCGCCCTCGTGGCCGCCGGAAGCGCCTCGCTGGCTTCCCTCTCGCCGCACGAGGCGCCCAGGACCGCCCCCGCCACCGGTGTCACCACCGGCACCGGCCCCGGGGTCCGGACCGGTCCGACCCCCCGCCCCAGCCCGGGCCCCGGCCCCGCCCGGTTCCTCCGGGCGTGACGACGAAGGCCGGCGGTCGACGGTGACCGTCGGCTGCAAGGCGGATTTCGTGGTCAGCCCGCCGCGTGAGAAACGGCCTGACCGAACTGGACCGACCGCTTCGAGAGCCCCATCCAGAAGCCGTCCACCGGGGTGGTCTGAGCGTCGAGATCGGATTCGGCGGCGCCCAGGGTGACGAAGAGCGGGGCGAAGTGTTCCGTGCGGGGGTGGGCCAGACGGCCCGCCGGGGACTTGGCCTCGAAGTCGAGCAGGGCGTCGACGTCGTGGGCGGCCAGCGCCTCGCGGCCCCAGGCGTCGAACTCGGCCGACCACCCGGGCACGCCAGGGCCGGTGTGCCTCAGGGCGGCCAGGTTGTGCGTGAAGAAGCCGCTTCCGACGATCAGGACGCCCTCGTCCCGCAGCGGGGCGAGCCTGCGGCCGAGGTCCATCAGGCGGGCGGGGTCCAGGGTGGGCAGCGAGATCTGGAGTACGGGTACGTCGGCCTCCGGGTACATCTCGACGAGGGGGACGTACGCCCCGTGGTCCAGGCCGCGGTCGGGGATGTCCTGGACGGGGGTGCCGGGGCCCTTCAGCAGGGCGCGGACCGAGGCGGCGAGCTCCGGGGCGCCGGGGGCGTCGTAGCGGACCCGGTAGTAGTGCTCGGGGAAGCCCCAGAAGTCGTACACGAGCGGGGCCGGCTCGGTGGCGCCGAGGGCCAGGGGGGCCTCCTCCCAGTGGGCGGAGACCATCAGGATCGCGCGCGGCCGGGGCAGGTCCGCCGACCAGGCGGCGAGCTCGGACGGCCAGAGCGGGTCGTCGGCGAGCGGGGGCGCGCCGTGGCTGAGGTAGAGCGCCGGCATGCGGGCGGGGACGGGGGCTGTGGTCATCGGGCGCTCCTCGGTCCGTCGGGGTCGTCGTACGGCGTACGTCGTCCGCGGGGAGGGCGTACGGGGTTCACCCGAAAAGACTAACCCCGCTTCGTTCAAATTTGAACGAAGCGGGGTCTTCAGTCATTCCCGCACCGGCGCCCCCGTCAGTGGGCGATCACCGGGACCGGGAGCTCGGCCTCCGCGGAGTCCGTTCCGGAGCCGGCGGCCACCGGGCCGCCCTGGCCCGGCCGGCCGGTGTTGATCAGGGTGAACGCGAGGGTCGCGCTGACCGCGAGGATGCCCACGGCCCACCAGATCGCCGAGGAGTAGCCCTCGACCATGGCCTGCGCCTGGACCAGCTTGCCCGCGACCCCGCCGGCGGCGGCCTCGGCCGCGTGGTCGGTCAGGTACGCGGTGGTCGCCGAGGCGGCGATGGTGTTCAGCAGGGCGGTGCCGATCGCGCCGCCGACCTGCTGCGAGGTGTTGACCATGGCGGAGGCCACGCCGGCGTCGGCCGGGTTGACCCCGTACGTGGCCAGGGACATGGCCGGCATGAACGCGGTGCCCATGCCGAGGCCCAGCAGCAGCTGCGCCGGCAGGATCAGCGCCGGGTAGGAGGAGCCGACCTCCAGCTGGGTCAGCAGCAGCATGCCGGCGGCGGCGAGCAGGAAGCCCGGGCCCATCAGCAGCCGCGGCGCGACCCGGGTCATGAGGCGGGCGCCGATCTGGGTGGAGCCCGTGATCATGCCCGCGATCATCGGCAGGAAGGCGAAGCCGGTCTTGACGGGCGAGAAGCCCTTCACGACCTGGAGGTAGTACGTCAGGAAGAGGAACAGGCCGAACATCGCGATGACGGCGAGGCCGAGCGAGAGGTAGACACCGGCGCGGTTGCGCTCCAGCAGGACGCGCAGCGGCAGCAGCGGGGACTTCACCCTGGACTCGACGCCGACGAAGGCCGCGAGGAGCACGACGGAGGCGATGAACAGGGAGACGGTGACGCCGTCCGTCCAGCCGGCGGACTCGGCGCGGGTGAACCCGTACACGAGCGAGACCAGACCCAGGGTCGAGAGGACCACGCCGGGGACGTCGAGGCGGGCGCTGTTGCGGGAGCCGGCCGGCTCGTGGATGAACATCCAGGCGCCCGCGGCCGCGACGACCGCGAAGGGGATGTTGACGAAGAACGTCCAGCGCCAGTTGAGGTACTCGGTCAGGAAGCCGCCGAGGATCAGGCCGACGGCGCCGCCGCCACCCGCGATCGCGCCGAAGATGCCGAAGGCCTTGGCGCGCTCCTTGGCGTCGGTGAAGGTGACCGCCAGCAGCGAGAGCGCGGCCGGGGCGAGCAGTGCGCCGAAGGCGCCCTGGAGGGCGCGGGCGCCCAGCATCATGGCCTCGCCGTTGGCGGCGCCGCCGAGCGCGGAGGCCAGGGCGAAACCGCCGAGACCGATGATGAAGGCGTTCTTGCGGCCCCACTTGTCGGCGATGCGGCCGCCGAAGAGGAGGAGGCCTCCGAAGGCCAGCGCGTAGGCGGTGATGACCCACTGACGGTTGCCGTCGGAGATGCCGAGGTCGGTCTGCGCGGAGGGGAGGGCGATGTTCACGATGGTCGCGTCGAGGACGACCATCAGCTGCGCCAGCGCGATGAAGACCAGGGCCTTCCAGCGACTGGGATCGGCGGCGGCAGCGGCAGCCGGCGAGGCGGACGCGGCTGTTCTGGACATGGGGGTACCCACTTCACTGTGCGGAATGACTGAAAAGGGATGAAACGAAAGGAAAAAGGCGGTTTTTCGAGGCTACTGAAGGAAGGGGTGCCGCGTCACATGGTTTTCCGGCTGAGGTCCTGCAACGTGACGGCCGTACCGGGGAGTTGGGAGCGGGCCGGGGCCCGCAGTCCGTCGAGGAAGAGCTGGAGGTGGCGGTGGACGAAGCCCTGCACCGCCGTGCAGTCCGTCCCGGGGAGGGGGCGGGCGAGCTGGGACAGCGCGAGCATCAGGTCGCCGGTGCCGATGTCGGCGCGCAGCAGGCCCGCACTCCGGCCGGCGGCGACCAGGGCGTCCACGGCAGCCCCCAACGCCTCGCGCGCGGCGAGGAGTTCGGGGTGGTCGTGGTCGAAGCCGTCCGTGAGCATCGGGCACAGGGCGCCGATCCGCTCGTCGGCCGCGGCGTGCGTGAAGCGGCAGAGCGCCGCGAAGGCGTCCGGCTCCTCGGTGAGGGCGTCCTCGGCCTGGGCGGTGACCCGGTCCATCACGTAGAGCACCACGTGGTGGACGAGGTCGGCCCGGTCAGGGAAGTGCCGGTAGAGGGTGGCGTTGCCGATGCCGGCCCGGCGGGCGATCTCGTCGAGGGGCGCGTCCGCGCCGAACTCCACGAAGATCTCGCGGGCCGCCCCGAGGATCCGCTCCCGGTTGCGCACGGCGTCGGCGCGCGGCTTGGGCGCCCGGACGGGGGTGACGCTCTGCATTCCGGGCCTCCCTGGGGCTGGAACTCGTACCTTGATCGGCGGCGCGGCCCCTAACCGGGGACTCGCTCCCCGCTTGTGCGGGACTCTCTTGCAAACGGGGAATCAGTCCCCGGTTATTTCACTCTTCCGTGTGAGGCACACCACACACGAATCCTGCGGTTTCATCCCGTTTGGACGCTTTCGACGGGCGGGCGTGTCGCAGCCGTCGGAGGGTGAGCGCACAGAGAGCAGACCGGACCCGGCCGGCTGCCGCGCACCCGAAGGCGATCTCCATGCCGCAGACCCGCCACCGGATACGCAGACCCTGCCGCACCGGCGCGTTCATCGGCCTCACCGCGCTCGCCCTGGGCGTCACGGCCACCGCCAGCGGCGGCATCCACGGCCGGGGCCACGCCACCTCCGGCCCCAAGGCCGCCACCGCCGAGTCCGTCCTCGCGCCCTGCCGGATCTCCGCGACCATGGGCGTCCAGATGTCGGAGGGCCTGCCGACCCCGCCCGGGTACTCACGCTCGACGGGCGAGGTCCGCGCACTCAACCTGATGATCGACTTCCCGGACGCCAAGGGCGAGGGCTCGGCCATGGACCGCCTGGCGGAATTCTTCCCCCAGACCTCCGACTGGTTCCGCGCCAGCTCCTACGGCCGGCTGACCTACCGGGCCGAGGCCCCGATACGGAACTGGCTGCGGATGCCGATGCCCTTCGCGGCGTACGGGATCGAGCGCGGCTCCCCCTACGAGCCGGGCTACCGGCAGCTCGTCGACCACATAGCCAAGGCCGCCGACCCCGAAGTGGACTTCAGCCGCTACGACCTGATCAACATCCTGGTCACCCCGAACGCCGGACCGTCCGCCCTGGACACCGTCCTGTCGGTCACCTTCTCCGGCAACGCGGAGGCCCCGACGGCCGACGGGGTGCCCCTCGCGAACACGTCCTTCATCTACAGCCGGCAGGACGACGGCTCCGGCTCCTACCGGGAGACCGGCTACCGGGTGCTGCCGCACGAGAACGGGCACGTCTTCGGACTGCCCGACCTCTACACCTCCGACGGGGGCGGCACGGTCGGGCACTGGGACATCATGAGCGAGGACTGGGGCGCCAACAACGACCTCCTCGGCTGGCACAAGTGGAAGCTGGGCTGGCTCGACGGATCTCAGATCAGCTGCGCCTCGAAGTCGGGGGTCAGCGAGCACGTCCTGACCCCGCTGGCGGTGGAGGGCGGCACCAAGCTGGCCTTCGTCCCCCTCTCGGAGAGCGCCGGCTACGCGATCGAGGTGCGCACGCGGGCCGGGAACGACGAGGCGGTCTGCAAGCCCGGGGTGCTGATCTACAAGGTCGACTCGGACGTGGACACCGGACGCGGGCCGGTGACCGTCTCGGACAGCGCGAACGGCAGCGGCGGCTGCACGCGCCGGCCCAATGTGCACGCCGAGCTGTCGGACGCCCCGTTCCGGCCGGGCGAGACCTTCACCGACGAGAAGACGGGCATCAGCGTCGCCGTGGTGGACCAGGCCCCGGGCGGCGGCTTCCGGATCCGCGTGACCCGCCCCTGACCCCTCCCCCTCTACCAGGAGCGCTCCCCATGAACACGACCCCCGAAGAACGTCTGGCGGCCGCCGGGCTGAAGCTGCCGCCCGTCGCGCCGCCCGTCGCCGTGTACGTCCCGGCGGTGGTCAGCGGGCACTACGTCCACACCTCCGGCCAGCTGCCCATGGTGGACGGCGCGCTGCCGCGCACCGGCAAGGTGGGCGGCGAGGTCACCCCGGAGCAGGGCGCCGAGCTGGCCCGCCAGTGCGCGCTGAACGCGCTCGCGGCCGTGGCCTCGGTCGCCGGGGACCTGTCCGCCGTGAAACGGGTGGTCAAGGTGGTCGGCTTCGTCGCCTCCACCCCGGACTTCACCGGCCAGCCGGGCGTGGTCAACGGCGCGAGCGAGCTGCTGGGCACCGCCTTCGGCGACGCGGGCATCCACGCGCGCAGCGCGGTCGGCGTGGCGGTACTGCCGCTGGACGCGCCGGTGGAGGTGGAACTCATCGTGGAGCTGCACACCCCGATGGGGGTGTGAGCGGCTCACGGCCCGGCCGAGGGCGGGGGCCCCGGAAGTTCAGGCCACCGGCAGTGCGCGCAGCGCGTGGAAACGGAAGGTGGTGGTCCAGGCCAGCTCCTCGGCGGGTACCGCGAGCCGCAGCCCCGGCAGCCGCCGCAGCAGGGTCCCGAGCGCGAGGGTGACCTGGGTACGGGCCAGCGGCGCGCCGAGGCAGTAGTGGACGCCGTGCCCGAGGGCCAGGTGGGCCTTGTCCGCCCGGCCGGGGTCGAAGCGGTCCGGCTCGGGGTAGCGGGCCGGGTCCCGGTGGGCGGAGGCGAGCGAGAAGAGCACGGTGTCGCCCGCGGGGATCCGCACGCCGCCGATCTCGACCGGCTCGGTCGGGAAGCGGCGGATGGCGCTGTGGTTGGGGACCGCGTACCGGAAGAGCTCCTCGACGGCCTCCGGCAGCAGCTCGGGCCGCTCCCGGAGCTCGGCCAGCTGCTCCCCGTGCGTCAGGAGGGTGAACAGGCCGCCGCTGATCAGGTGCTGGACGTTCTCGCTGCCGGCCATGAGGATCAGGAAGGCGAGGGAGACCAGCTCGTCCTCGCTGAGCCGGTCACCGGCGTCGCGGGCGGCGATCAGCCCCGACAGGACGTCGTCGCCCGGGGCCGCGCGCCGCTCGGCGACCAGCTCGACGAGGAAGCGGTGGACGTTCTGCACCGCCCCCGCGAGCTCCTCGCGGCTGCCCGGCAGGAGCATGGAGCCGGTCCATCCGGCGAAGCGCCCGTAGTCGTCCTCCGGCACGGCCAGCAGGTCCCCGATGACCTTCAGCGGCAGCGGCCCGGCGAACTCGGCGACCACATCGGCGGCCCCGTCAGCCTCCATGCGCGCGACGAGCCGGTCCGCGAAGGCGTCGACCGCCGCCTGGACCGCCGTACGCATCCCCTCGACGTGCCGGGGCGTGAACCCCTGGGCGACCAGGCGGCGCAGCCGCAGGTGGTCGCCGGCGTCGATGTTCATCAGGTTCGCGTCCAGCGCCGGGGGAAGCGAGAACCCCTTGAACCCGTTGCCGGAGTGCCGCTTGTTGACGGAGAGCCGGCCGTCGGCCAGCCCCGCGCGCACGTCGGCCTCGTGCGTCACGAGCCACACCGGCGACCCGTCGGGCAGCGCGACCTGGTGCACCGACCCCTCGGCGCGCAGCCGCGCGTACACGGCGTACGGGTCCTCCCGGAACCCCTCCCCGAACGGCTGCGGCAGCACGGCCGCTCCGGCGGTGTCGCTCATGGTTCCCCCTCGCGTACGACGCTCCCGGCCCCGCCTCCCCGGCCGGACCCCTGCGCCGATTATGCGGGCGCGCGCCCGGCGGAAAACCGGGCCCCGGAGCCGGTACCTGATCCGCTACGCTGTGCCTGGGCCGCTTTCGCGGCGGCCCAGGGCCTCGCACGAGGCCCCGCCTTCGTAGCTCAGGGGATAGAGCACCGCTCTCCTAAAGCGGGTGTCGCAGGTTCGAATCCTGCCGGGGGCACAGTGACGGGAGACCCCCGACCGGGAACGGTCGGGGGTCTTCGGCGTTGGGGGGCGGGTCAGGCGATCAGGTCCGCGTAGAAGATCACGTTGTGGCTGCGGTGGCCGTTCACGATGTCGCCGCCGCAGGTCAGGAGGCGGAGCTCCGGGCGCTGGGTGTCGGCGTAGACCTTGTCCGTGGGGAAGTCCTTCTTGTCGACGTCCTCGATCTCGCGGATCTTGAACCTCGCCGTCCTGCCGTCCTCGCGCGGGACCTCGACCAGGTCACCGAGTCCGATCTTCGCGAGGTCCTTCATCAGGGCCGGGCCGTGCTTCGTGTCGAAGTGGGCGACGAGGACGGAGACGCCCTTCTCGCCCGGGGCCGCGCCCTGGGTCCACCAGCCCGGGGTGTTCGGCTCGGTGTCCGGGTCGGGGACGCCGAGCTCGCCGGTGGACGGGTCGACCTTGAGGTCCAGCATCCGCTTCGCGTCCACCCCCGCCGCGTCGATCCGCAGGCCGGTGGGCCGGGAGCGCTCCAGTGCGGGGGCCGGGTCCGGGGCCGGGGCGGAGGCGGTGGCGGCGACCTCCGGGGCCGCCGGGAGCTTCGTCGCGGAGGCGGTGCCGCAGGCCGTGAGGGCGAGGGCGGCGGCCGTGAGCGCGAGGGCGGTGGCGGCCAGGGTGCGGGGGACGGGGGTGGGGGTGGGGGTGGACGTGGGGGGCATGGGGGTGACGCTACGGAGGGCGTGTTCGGGTCGTGCGGCGGTGAGGTAACGGTTGCCCGGAGGGTCGGGCGCGGAATCGTAAAGAGCCCTCCCGGGGCGGGAGGGCTGCTTGCGGCTTCCGTCAGCTCAGGCCCCTGCTGCGCTCGCCGATCCGGTCGCCCTGGGGGGTGCCGGCCCGCTTGAGGTCCGCCTTCGTGTGGGCGCCGCCCTTCACCTTGCTGCGGACGAGGCCCTCGAAGCCGTGGCCGTGCGTGCGCGGCGCGTGCAGCTGGAGCTGCTCCGAGGCCTTCGCGAGCGCGGCCTGGGGGGCGTCCTGCTTCTGGTCTTTGGTCATCCCGTCGTCAACTCCTTCGGGAGGCAACCGATCCGATTAATGGGATCGTATGCAGATATGCGGCCCTATGCACCCGGACCGGCCGGACCGGGGCCCGCCGCAGCGCCCACGGTGGCCCGCACCAGTTCCTCCGGGCACGGCGTCCCCCGCGGCAGCTGGTACTTCGCCGCGATCCGGTACTCCCCCGGCGCCGGGGCCAGCAGCTCCGTCCACACGTCGCCCTCGCCGTCGGGGGCCGCCTTGAACAGGCACCCGGCGGTGTTCGCGTACTCCTTCGGCGTCCCGGACCCCGCCGCGCCCCGCGCCTTCGACGCCGGGGTCTCCTGCGGGGGCTCCACGGCCCTGCCCGCCCCGTCCACCAGCCCCAGCCACGGCGAGTGCGGGATCCGCACCAGCACCCGGCCGGGCGCCGAGACCTCGACGACCAGCTGGTCCGCGCCCGCCCGGACCACCCGGGCCGGCCCGCCCACCAGGCTCGACGGAGCGTCCACCTGGAACAGCCGCCAGTTCTCGTCGCCCCAGATCTGCCGCAGGTACGGCAGCCCGCCGCGCAGCAGCTCGGCCTCGGCCTCGCCGCCCGAGTCGGGCTTGTCGGCCGGCAGCACCACGTAGTGCACGGCCCAGCGCTCCAGCCAGGCCCGGTAGCTCTCGGCGGTGAGGGTGTCGTCGTAGAAGAGCGGGTTGCGCTCCAGGTCGGCCTGCCGGTTCCAGCCGCGCGCCAGGTTCACGTACGCGGGGAACGCCGAGGACTCGCGGTGGCTGCTGGCCGGGACCACCTCGACCCGGCCCCGGTCGGCGCCGGCCTTCTGCAGCTGGTCGACCAGCGGGGCCAGCTCGCGGTTCCAGGCCGCCACCGGGGTGGTGCGGACGATGTCGGTGATGCTGTTGGTGGTGATCCACGCCGTCAGCCCGGCGAAGGCCAGCAGCAGCGCGTACCGGCGCCGGGTGCGCGGGACCTCGTACGGCAGGGCCGCGAGCAGCACCGCCCCGCCGAAGAGCATGATCAGACGGGTCACGTTCGAGCCGACCTGGGAGTCGATCACCCAGGTCAGGAACACCCCGAGGGTGTAGACGGCGGCAGCGATCCGGACGGTCTTCCACCGCTTGGGCACGAGGAAGGCCACGGCCAGCCCGAAGACGAAGGGCAGCCAGGCCGAGCCGATCTTCATCGGCTGCGTCCCGGAGAAGGGGAACAGCCAGGCCGACAGCCCGACCACCGCCGCCGGGGCCAGCCCCAGCGCGTACGCGCCCGGGCGCCGCCCGCTCAGGAACAGCGCGGCCGCGACCACCCCGAGGAACAGCCCCGCCACCGGGCTCGCGGCCGTCGCCAGCCCGGCCAGCGGCGCGGCGACGGCGGCCTTGGCCCAGCGCCGCCGGGCCCACTTGCGGGGCCAGCAGAAGACGGCGGCGACGGCCCCGAGAGCGAAGAGGGTCCCGAGCCCGAAGGTGACCCGGCCCGAGAGGGCGTTGCAGAACAGCCCGTAGACCCCGGCCAGGGCGGGCCACAGGGGGCGCCGGACGGCGCCCCGGCAGCGGGTCAGGATCAGCGCCAGGAGGGCCGCCGAGCAGGTGCCGGCGATCATCATCGTGGTGCGGACCCCGAGCACGTGCATGACGTACGGGGACACGACGCTGTACGAGACCGGGTGCATCCCCCCGTACCAGGCGAGGTTGTACGCCGTGTCCGGGTGCCGGCCGACGAACTCCGCCCAGGCGTCCTGCGCGGCCAGGTCCCCGCCGCTGTTGGCGAAGCAGAAGAACCAGACGACGTGCAGGACGGCCGCCACGGCGGCGGCCACCGCCACCGGGTGGCGGTGCGCCCGGCCCAGGACGCCGCCCGCCGGGTCCGCGGCGGGCGGGTGCTGCCTCTGGCCGGGTACCCGGCGTCCGGGCTTGTGCTGCTCAGCTGTGGTCACGAACGACGCTCTCTTCCCGACACGACGCCAGGGTCCCGTCCCGGCTCCCTGGACGCGCCACGGCGCCCCGGGGTTGCCCGGGGCGCCGCTGCGCGCCCGCCGACCCGTATCAGCCGATACGGGTCAGCTTGCTGCCGATGCCCGGCGCGGTCAGCTCCGACTGGAGCGCCACCGGCACCTTCACCTGACTGGCCCCGTCGCCGACGGTCAGCACACCGACCGCCGTCCCGGCCTTCGCCGTCTCGGGGATCTTGGTACCGCCGTCGCCGAGCTTGATGTCCACGGTCAGCGAGGACCAGCCGACCGCCTGGACGTCGGCGGTGGCGACGACCTTGGTCCGGCCGCCGACGCCGTCGTCCACGTACCCGACGACGTCGCCCTTCTTGACGACGGGCGCGCCCTCCAGCGACTTCTGGGTGGCGACCAGCAGGTTCTTGCTCGCCGCGATGACGGTGTCGATGATCGGCGGCTTGTGCTGGCCGAGGACCGCTCCGACGATCAGCTGGTTGGTGTCGCCGACCTTCTTGTAGGCGGCGAAGAGGAGGTTTCCGCCGGCCTTGGTCGTCGTACCCGTCTTGATGCCGAGCGACTCGTTGTACGGGACCAGGCGGTTCCAGTTCGGCCAGTTCTTGCCGGTCTGGTCGGTCCAGGAGGGCTTGCGGGTGATGTCCACCATCGCGTCGATCTCGACGATCTTGAGGCCGAGCTTGACCTGGTCCTCGGCGGTGCTGACGGTGCTCGCGTCCAGGCCCGAGGGGTCGGTGTAGGTGGTGTTCGTCATGCCGAGCTGCTTGGCGGTGTCGTTCATCTTCTTGACGAACGCCTCCTGGGAGCCGGAGTCCCAGCGGGCCAGCAGCCGCGCGATGTTGTTGGCCGACGGGATCATGAGGGCGGCGATCGCGTCGTACTCGGAGATCTTGTCGCCCTCCTTGACCGTGTTGAGGGTGGACTCGTTGTCCGACTTGTCCTTCTGGCCCTCGGTCTCGGCGGTCTTGTCGACGTCGATCATCGCGCCCTTCTCACCCTTCTTGAAGGGGTGGTCGCGCATGATGATGTACGCCGTCATCGACTTGGTGACACTGGCGATCGGCACGGGCTTCTGCTCGCCGGACGAGCCGATCGTGCCGAGGCCGGCGGCGGCCATCGAGGCCTGGCCCTCGGTGGGCCAGGGCAGCTCGGGCGCCCCGCCGGGGAAGGTGTACTGGGACTTCGCGGTCAGGACGAGCTTCGGCGCGGGCAGCGGGCGCACCAGCTGCACGACGGCCAGGATGACGGCCAGGAGCACCACGATCGGCGCGTAGATCTTGACGCGCCGCACCACCGTCCGCAGGGGGCTGGGCGGCGGGGGCGGGTTGTTGGTGAGGTCCGCCAGCATGTCGAGCGGCGGCCTGGGGGGCAGCGGCTGCTGCGTGGTGCGCTCGCTGGGGTCGAGCCGGCGCACGGTGGGGGCGGCGGCCGCGGGGTCGGGCTTGGGGGCGGCGGGCTGCGGCTTGGCCGGGGCGGGCTCGCCGTCGGCGCGCAGCGGCACGAACTTGCTGACGCGCGCCTCGGGAGCCGGGGCCGCCTTCGGCGGCGCGGCGACGGGGCTCTGGCCGGCGCCGGGCTTGCCGGCGTCCGGCTTGCCGGCGTCGGGCTTGCCCTGGCCGGGCTTCCCCGCGTCGGGCTTGCCCGTGTCCGGCTTGCCCTGGCCGGGCTTGGCGGCGTCCGGCTTGGCGGCGTCCGGCTTGCTGGCGTCGGGCTTGCCCGTGTCCGGCTTGCCCTGGCCGGGCTTGGCGGCCTCCTGCTTGCCGGCGTCCGGCTTGCCCGCGTCCGCGGGCGCCCCGGAGGTGGCCGCGTCCTTCGCACCGGCGCCCGCCGGAGCGGAACCCGGCTTGACGGCACGGAAGACGGCCGTCCGCTCGGAGTCCTCGGACGGCTTCCCTGCGGCACGCGGGTCCCGGGCGGCCGGCTTCTCGTCCTCGACGGGCTTGCCGGCGGCGGAGGGCGCGGCCTTCCCCGAATCCGCCGGAGCGGAACCGGGCTTGACCGCACGGAAGACGGCCGTGCGCTCGGAGTCCTCCGACGGCTCGGCGGCACGCGGGTCCTGCGCGGCGGGGGCCGAGGACTTCTCGGCGTCCGCCGGAGCGGAACCGGGCTTGACCGTACGGAAGACGGCCGTCCGCTCGGAGCCGGCCGAAGGCTTGGTCTCGGCGCGCGGGTCCTGCGCGGCCGGCTTCCCGGACGCGGCGGGCTCGGAGCCGTCCGAGGGCTTGGCGTCCGCGGGGCGCTTCCCGTCCCCGGCCTCGGCGGAGTCCGCCGAAGCGGAACCCGGCTTGACCGCACGGAAGACGGCCGTGCGCTCAGAGGCGGCCGAGGGCTTGGCGTCCGCGGGGCGCTCCTCGTCCGCGGCCTCGGCGGAGTCCGCCGAAGCGGAACCCGGCTTGACCGCACGGAAGACGGCCGTGCGCTCAGAGGCGGCCGAGGGCTTGGCGTCCGCGGGGCG
>NZ_JBEZWL010000055.1:27996-47420 GCF_040648015.1 Streptomyces sp. NPDC029216
GCGCTCCTCGTCCCCGGCCTCGGCGGAGTCCGCCGAAGCGGAACCCGGCTTGACGGTGCGGAAGACCGCCGTGCGCTCCGACTCCGCCGACGGCTTCGCCGCACGCGGGTCCGCGGCCGGCTTCCCGGCGCCGGGGGCGTCCTCCGGAGCGGGGTCCGAGGTCGCCACGCCGAACGCGGTGGTCCGCGTACCGGCCGACGGCTTGGTGTCCGACGGGCGCTCCTCGTCCGAAGCGGAACCCGGCTTGACGGTACGGAAGACGGCCGTGCGCTCCGACGCGGCCGACGGCTTGCCGGCGGCGGGGGCGTCCTCCGGAGCGGGGTCCGGGGTCACGGCCCCGGAACCGGACGCGGCGGGACGGGTGCCCGGCTTCACGGTGCGGAAGACCGCCGTGCGCTCGGTGTCCCCGGAAGCGGAACGGGGCTTGGAGGCCGGGGGCGCGTCGCGGTCGTCCGTGGACGGGCCCGGCTGCGCGGAACCTGAGCCGGAGTCGGAGCCGGAGTCCGCGTCGGGGGTGTCCGCCGGAGCGGAGTCGCCCCGGGCCGGGTCGGAACCGTTCTCGGAGTCGTTGTCGGAGTCGTTGTCGGAGTCGTCGGAAGCGGAACCCTGGCGGCCCACCCCCGGCTTCGCCTGCGACGGCGCGGGGTCCACCCGTCCGGGGGACGGCTCCGCGGCCGGGGCCACCTCCGCGTCCTCGTCCGGGGCCCCGTCCGAGGCGCCCGCACCGGCCGCCCGGGCCGGCACGGCGTCCTTCAGCGGGACGCGCGGCTGGAACACCGAGAGCCTCGGGTCCTGTTCCCCGGCCCCTGAGGACTTCGCCGCCCCCGACGCTCCTTCACTTACCGACTTGTCGGGGGACTCGCCCGCCACCGTTCCTCCTCGATCGCCGTCCGGCCACTGTCCGAACCGTCTAACAGTGTCCCGTCTCGGGGGCCTCGCCCACGTGCTAGACGAGAACGACATAGCTACTGGTTCCCCCACAAAGCGTCCAGGCGCTCTCGACAGATGAATGTGAGAGGCGTCACCCTGTCACTCATCCACGCGGGGAGGCATGGATGGGCAGGAGCCGCAGAACAATTCCAGAGGAGCTTCTGCTGCTCGCCTTGGACCCGGCCACGGGTACAACGGCGCAGCCGCAGTCGCTCGACCTCGGCCTGGCCGGGGCACAGCTAGTGGAGCTGGCTCTGGCAGGACGGATAGCCCCTGACGGGGATCGTATCGCCGTGGTGATGCCACGGCCGACAGGAGATCCGACTTTGGACTCCGCACTGGAACTGCTGCGCAGGCGCGGCAGCCCGGTACGGGCCGTCCACTGGATCGGCGGACCCCGGCTGGGGCTCCGCCAGATTTACCTCGCCCATCTGGAGCGCTGCGGCATGGTGCATGCCGTCGCGGGACAGATGTGCGGGGTGCTGCCGACGACTCGCTACCAGGCGACCGACACGGCGATCAGCCGGGAGATCCGTGCCCGGCTCGACAGTGCGATCCGCACCGGCGTACCGCCGGACCCGCGGACCGCGGCGCTCGCCGCACTGGCCCACGCGGTCGGACTCGGCAAGCACCTGTACCCCGGCAACGAGGGGCGGTCGTCCAGGTCCCGGCTGCGGGACCTGATCCGGCACGACCCGATGGGCGGTCTCGTGGCGCACGCCGTGATGGACGTCCAGAACGGCGTGGCCGCACAGCCGCGCCGTGACCGCGCTCCGGCTCCGCAGCCGGCCGCCCGGGCCACGGCGAGCAGCGGTGTTCCGCTCCAGCCGCGCCGGACGGGTGCGATGGCCCGCGCGGCCGCGCACTGAGCGACGGCGGGCACGCCGCCCGCACCGGGCAGCACCCGCACACGCACCACCGCACCACCGCACGACCGCACCGCCGCACGACCCGCACACCCCTGGGTCCACCAGCGGGACACCGATCCACCTCCGCACAGCCGGGTATCCCCCCAGACACCCGGTTCGGGAGCCGCCGGCACGCGGGGTGGCAGGGCCGAAGCACCGGCCCCGCCACCCCGCGTGTCCGCTTTTCCGGGCCGTTCCCCAGCGCCGTCACACCCTTCGGTGGCAGTCTGCTGAACATCAGACACGCAGAGAGACAGCGACAGAAGAAGGCGGAGGTGCCGATCCCGTGGCGTCCAATGTCAATCCCACCGTCCGACGCCGCCGACTGGGCATGGAGTTGCGCAAGCTGCGCGAGGACAAGGGCATGACGGCCGAGCAGGTCGCCGAGCGCCTCCTCGTCTCCCAGTCGAAGATCAGCCGGCTGGAGAACGGCCGCCGTTCCATCAGCCAGCGCGACGTCCGCGACCTGTGCGAGGTGTACGAGGTGGAGGACCCCCGGCTGGTGGACTCGCTCATGCAGATGGCCAAGGACTCGCGCCAGCAGGGCTGGTGGCACGCCTTCGGCGACATCCCGTACAGCGTCTACATCGGCCTGGAGACCGACGCGGCCAGCCTGCGCACGTACGAACCCCAGATGGTCCCCGGCCTGCTCCAGACCCCCGAGTACGCCCAGGCCCTGATCCGCGGCGCGCTGCCGGAGACGGCTCCCGCCGACGTGGAGAAGCGCGTCCAGGTCCGGATGCACCGCCAGAAGCGGCTGTCCGAGACGGACAACAACAATCCGGAGGTCGGGCCGCTGCGCCTGTGGGCGGTGATCGACGAGGCGGTGCTGCGCCGGCACGTGGGCGATCCCCAGTTGATGGTCCGGCAGTTGCAGTACTTGATAGAGCAATCGCAGCAGCCGTACATCACCGTGCAGGTGATGCCGTTCACGATGGGTGCCCATCCGGGTGTGAACGGTCAGTACGCGATTCTGGAATTCCCGGACGCCTCGGACTCGACGGTGGTCTACATCGAGGGCGTCACGAGCGATTTGTACCTGGAGAAGGCGAACGACGTTCAGAAATACAGCGTGATGTACGAGCACCTGCGCGCCCAGGCGCTCAATGTGGAACAGACCCGACAGTTCATCTCCGAGATCATCGACGAGTACGCGGTCCTGGCGAAGTAGGGAACCGGCGAGGTGGCAGGGGGTCCGGCACGGTACACCGTCGGTCCCCGGCCACAGAAGGCCTGAATCGAATATGCCACCCGGTCGAGTGAATACCTCCTTCCCTCATCGGAAGGTGCCGGTAGCGTCGATCACGTCGGCCCGGGAAATGGAGCCGGCCTACAGCCGGGAGCTCCCGGAACCACTCTCTGAACCGGAGAAGAACCATGGGCATTCGTCAGGGCGGCACCGAAAACTGGACCAAGTCCTCCTACTCCGGCGGAAACGGCGCCTGCGTCGAGGTCAAGTCCCCCGTCACCGAGGCGATCGCGGTCCGTGACTCCAAGGTGCAGGACGGTCCCTCGATCACCTTCGCCCCCGGCTCCTGGACCTCCTTCGTGACCGATGTCGTCGAGGGTCACCGCGCCTGAACCGCTCGGCGTACCACCCCGACTGGAGCCCTCTCGACCGGCCCGCCGTCCTGGCCGAGGGGGCTCGGCCATGTCCGCGCACGGACGTACGGCCGGCCCTCCCCGCCGGGAGCCCGGAGCCCGGAGTCCGGGATCAGCGCAGCTGGTCCACGTACCGGTCGGTCCCCGGGACCGTCGGGACGAACGGCGCCACCAGCTCCACCCGCCCCAGCCCCGACTCCGCGGCCTCCGCGTCCAGCCCCTGGAAGCGGTCCCAGCAGGTGCGCGGGTCGGCCTCCAGGAACCACAGCAGCGTCAGGCGGCTGTCGACCCCCTCGACCTGCTTGACGTAGGTCATCCGGTCGCCGGGCAGCGGCGTCGGCCGGAAGACGGTGACCATCGCCGCCGGCGATCCGTGCAGCCGGCGCGGCAGGGCCCGGGAGCGCAGCCACTCCAGCAGTTCCGCGCGCCGCCCGGGGCCCTCGGCGTCGACGACCTGGAGGACGAGCCCGGCGTACGGGTGGTCCAGGGCGTGGTAGTCGCGGGGGCCGGCCGCCCCGTCGCGGTAGACGGTGGCCTCGTGGTCCTGGAACGCCGTGAAGACGTGCGTACGGTCCTGGTAGACGCGGCCGTCGCGGTTGAGGCGCTTGTTGATGCCGACGGTCCACTTCATGTGCTCGTCGTAGCGGCCCTCGGTCACCCAGTACGTCGACAGGTAGCAGCCGGCCGTGACCGGCTGGGCGACCGACGACTTCTCCGGGTAGCGCAGCTCCTGGAGTTCGCGGGTGGCCACCCAGCGACGGCCCGCGTACATCCAGGGCATGGCCATGGCGCCCGCGTAGTAGTGGTCGTCCTCGTACCAGCGGTTGTACGCGTACTCGTGGCCCGGGTGCGGCTCGACCATGGTGATCAGCGCATGGCCGGGGCGCACCCCGTACGGGCCGACGGCCGCGAGTTCCGCGTAGTCGCCGGCCCGGGTGTCCTCCGGTCCCCGCTCTTGCTCTTGTCTGGTCGTCATGGCACCGGTTTAGCTGATGCTTCGTCAGTTCGCGAGAGGGCGGGCGCTGTTCACACCTCGAAATGGTAGGTGCCGCCTGCATCTTTCCTGGTTAGGCTGCGGTCACCCGCCCTCCGAAGGAGCCCCCATGCCCCTCGAAAGCCCCGACTCCGCCCCCCTGCCCGCTTTCGCGGCCCGTGCCCGCTCCGTGGGCGGTTCGCCCGTACGGGAGATCCTGGCGCTCACCGAACGCCCCGGGGTGATCTCCTTCGCCGGCGGGCTGCCCGCCCCCGAGCTCTTCGACACGGCCGGGCTCCGCGCCGCCTACGACAGCGCCCTCGCCGGGGCCTCCTCCGCCGCCCGGGCCCTGCAGTACTCCACCACCGAGGGCGCCCCCGAGCTCCGTGAGGCCGTCGCGGCCCGGGCGGGGCGGCGCGGGCTGCCCACCACGGCGGACGACGTGCTCGTCACCACCGGCTCCCAGCAGGCGCTGACCCTGGTCACCGCCACCCTCGTGGAGCCGGGCGACACCGTCCTCGTCGAGAACCCCACCTACCTGGCGGCCCTGCAGTGCTTCGGGATGGCCGGGGCCCGCGTCATACCCGTCCCCTGCGACGAGCAGGGCCTGCTGCCCGACGCCCTGGCCGAGATCGCCGCCCGCGAGCGGCCCAAGCTGCTGTACACCGTGCCCACCTTCCAGAACCCGACCGGCCGCACCCTGCCGGGGGCCCGGCGGGCGGAGGTGGCGCGGGTCGCGGCCCGCCTCGGGCTGTGGCTGGTGGAGGACGACCCGTACGGGGACCTCCGCTACGAGGGCGCCCACGAGCCCTGGCTGGCCGCCCACCCCGGCGCCGAGGACCGCACCGCCCTGATCGGCAGCTTCTCCAAGGTCATGGCCCCCGGGCTGCGCCTGGGCTGGCTGCGCGCCCCGGCGGCGCTGCGCCGGGCGGCGGTGGTCGCGAAGCAGGCGGCCGACCTGCACACCTCGACGGTGGACCAGCTGGCCGCCGCCCACTACCTGCGCGCCCACGACCTCGACGCCCACGTCACCCGGGTCCGCGAGGCCTACCGGTCCCGGCGCGACGCCCTCCTGGCGGGCCTGGGCGGGGCCCTGCCGGCGGGCTCGGAGTGGAACCGCCCCCAGGGCGGCATGTTCGTCTGGGCCCGCCTCCCGGAGGGCTACGACGCGACGGCCCTGCTCAAGTCGGCGGTCGCCCACGACGTGGCGTACGTCCCCGGAGCCCCCTTCTTCACCGGCACCCCGGACCCCCGCACCCTGCGCCTCTCCTTCACCACGCACACCCCGGAGGAGATCGCGGTCGGCCTGGACCGGCTGGGCTCGGCGGTGGAGTCCTACTCGCCGGCGTCCTCGTAGCGGGGCAGCCCGTCGGTGGAGATCGTCCACTGGGCGATGGTCACGTCCTCGCCGTAGAGGAAGTCCCTGCGGGTCGCGTAGCGGGGGCCGTCGGGCGTCTGGTGGATGTCGGACATGACGGCCCCCGTACCGGTGCGGGGGTCGAAGACCGCGTAGACGGGGACGCCGAGGAGCGGGTAGTCGCGCATCTTGCCGACCCAGTCGTTGTCGGGGTTGGACCGGGAGACGACCTCGACGGCGGCGAGGAGGGTGCGGGGGTCGAACGAGCCCTGGATTTCCATGTCGATCTCGGCGATCAGCATGATGTCGGGCAACCGCAGAACCCCCTCGGGCCGATCCTCGACGTCGGGCGCGCCGGAGTGGGCCGCCAGCTCCTCCGGCATGATCCTCTCCAGCCGCTTGCGTACGCGGAGCACGGTGAGCTCGTGTGGGCCGCTGGGCGCCATCATGTCGTGGACGATTCCTTCTCGCGTGATCTCGAACTTGCCGGGCACGGTGTCGTGCAAGGACTCCACGGCGTCGCGCATGGCCTTGTACGGCGCCGGTTCCTGGCGCGCGGCATCGGGGGCGATGGTCATGGCGGTGGCTCCTCGTCTGTGCCCAGGGGGCCGAGTCATCACCTTCATGCTAGGCAGCCTTTCTGTCGTCGGACCGGCAATCGCCGCATAGGCCCGGTGTCGGAGTGCGGAAGGCGCGCTCGCAGCCGTCGCAGCTGCGGAGGGGGTGGATGGCACGGTCCGCGGGCAGTGGACCGGCGGACAGGGGCGGTCCCTTCGGCGCGGGGACCGGGACGGGGTAGGCGGCCTTCAGGCGGTACGCGAGGAGGCCCGCCGGGTTGCGGAGGTCGTCCGGGACGTCGGCGGTGAGGGTGCGGCGCACGGCCTCGGGCGGGGCCGTCTCCAGCCAGCGCACGACGTCGGGGACGAGGCGCTCGACGTCCTTCCGGGAGAGGAGGAGGCGGGGGTCACGGGCCCTGAGGCCGGCCAGGAGACGGGCGGCTTCACGATGGAGGAGGCTCGGAAAGCCCGCCCAGTGCGGCCGGTCTGACGGGGACGGAGGCGGGCCCTCCGCGGCGTCCTGCGGCTGCCCGGACGGATCCCCGCCCGGCGCGGCGGTAGCTCCGGAGGCGGGCGGCTCGGGCTCGGGCTCGGCGGCCTGCCCGGGCTCGGGCTCGGGGCCCGGCTCTGGTGCCGGGTGGGGCTCCGGGTCCGCGTCGGATCCTGGTTCGGGCGCCGGGCCCGGGCCCGGGTCGGGCTCGGGGTCGGGGGCGGGGTCCGGGTCGGGGTCGGGCTCGGGGTCCGGGGGTTGTGGGCGGGTGGGAGGCCGGTCGGGAGTGGTGGCCTGCGGGAGGTTGTACGCGACCGTGCGGGTGACGACCTGGCCGCTGGGCAGGCGGAGGCGGGTGCGGCGCAGGTAGCCGGCCTGTTCCAGTTCCCTCAGGGCGCGCCCGAGGCGGTACTCGCTCTCCGGGAAGCGGTCGGCGAGGGCGCGGATGCCGACCGGGGTGCCCTCGGGGAGCGACTGGATGTGGACCGCCACCCCGATCGCGAGCAGCGACAGGTTCGGGTGCTGGGCGAGCTGGTTGGCAACGACCGTGAAGTCGCGCGTAAGGGCGAGCTTCGCGTGCGTGACGCCGGAAAGGCCACCGGATCGAGCGGTTCGGGCCGGAACACGGCGCGATGCGGGCATACCCGCGTTAGGCTGCTGGAAGCCCATTGGGAAGGTATCGCTTCCTCGTGGATCAGGCCCTCGGCCGGGGTTGGAGCCCTGCCGGGGGCCGTCTCATGTCTGCGGTAGTCGGCGTGAGCATATGCCGCGCAACCACCTCCAAATCCAGCCGAGTTGGCAGAGTTCACCCATCCGAGCGATTCCGGGCGGCGGGGGAGGCTGGAGGGGTTGGTCTGGTTCTTTCTCCCGGTTCTTTGGTCTTTTGACGTGCGGCGCAGCCGTCCGGCGGACGGCCGAGGCGTAGGTTTCCGCGGCCCGGTCCGAACAGGCGGACTAGGCGTAGAGGGCCTCGATTTCGGACGCGTAGCGTTGCGCCACCGCCGGGCGGCGGAGTTTGAGGGTGGGGGTCAGCGTGCCCGTCTCGATCGAGAGTTCCTCGGCCAGGACGTGGAAGGCGCGGATGCGGGCGGGGCGGGAGAGGGTGGCGTTGGCGGTGGCCACGGCGCGTTCGAGGTGGGCTCGGAGTGCCGGGTGGGTGGACGGGGTGGGGCCGAGGTCCAAGGACTCGCGGGCCGCCCAGGCCGCGGTCTCCTCGGCGTCCAGGGCGATCAGGGCCACCGGGTGCGGGCGGCGGTCGCCGATCAGCACCGCCCGGGCGACGAGCGGGGAGGCCTGCTGGACGGCGAACTCCACCTCCGTCGGGGTGATGTTCTTGCCGGCCGAGGTGATGATCAGGTCCTTCTTGCGGCCGGTGATGCTGAGGAAGCCGTCGGCGTCCAGGGCGCCCAGGTCGCCGGTGTGGAGCCAGCCGTCGCCGTCCAGGGCCTCCGCCGTCGCGGCGGGGTTCGCGTGGTATCCGGGGAAGACCATCGGGCCCCGCGCCAGCACCTCCCCGTCCGGGGCGATCCGCACCTCGCACCCCGCGAGGGGGCGGCCCACCGTGCCGTGGCGGACGGCGCCCGGGTGGTTGAGGCTGATCGCCCCGCCGGACTCGGTCATCCCGTAGCCCTCGAACACGCGGATCCCGCAGGCCCGCAGGAAGTCCAGGGTGGCGGGGGCGATGGGGGCGCCGCCGGTCAGGGCCCACCGCAGCCGGCCCCCGAAGGCCTCCCGGACCGGGGCGTAGAGGGAGCGCTCCGCCTCCTCGTACGCCGGCCGGTCCTCGGGCGAGAGCCGGCCCTCCGCGGCCCGTACGCCGAGCCGTACGGCCTCCTCGAAGCGCTCCCGGCCGCCCTCGCGGCCCTCGGCCAGCGCCAGCACCGCCGCGTGGACCTTCTCGAACAGCCGGGGCACGGACGGCAGGTGCGTGGGCCGGGCCTGCGCCAGCTCGGCGACCACGTCCTCGACCCGGCCGCCGAAGTAGCAGAGCTCCCCGCCCTCCAGCAGGGTGGAGAACTGGATGAGCTGCGCCAGCAGATGGGCCAGCGGCAGGTACAGGTACGTGGAGTCCCCCGGCCCGCCCTGGATCAGCGGGAGGGTGGCGTCCTGGACGGCGCCGAGGTTGCCGTGGGTGAGCCGGCACCCCTTCGGCAGGCCGGTCGTGCCCGAGGTGTAGACGATCGCCGCGTCGGCGCCGGGGGTCACCGAGGCGGCCCGCGCGGCCAGTTCGGACTCCGGCGCCTGCGCCCGTGTCCGCTCGTCCATCCGTACGACCGCCCGCAGCGCCGGCAGCTTCGGCCGCAGCGCCTCCACCCGGGCCGCCTGGGCGGCGTCCTCGCAGACGGCCACCACCGCCTCGGAGTCCTCCAGTACCCAGGCCAGCTCCTCCTCCCCCGCCGTCGGGTACACGGGCACCAGCACCGCGCCCGCCGCCAGCACCCCGAAGTGCGTGTACGTCCACTGCGGCCGGGTCTCCGCGAGCACCGCCACCCGCTCCCCGGGCCCGACCCCCAGCCCCAGCAGCCCGCACCCCGCCTCCCGTACGGACGCGGCGAGTTGCGCGTAGGTCCGGGTCTGCCAGCCGCCGTCCGGGCCGCGGAACCTGAGCGCCGTCAGCGGCCCGTACCGTTCCTGCGTCCACTGGGTGAACACCGCCAGGGTGCTCGGCCGACCGTCCATCGCACGCCCTCCCGGGATAGGTGACCCCCGATGGTGGGCACGCGCGGTGCCCGGGCGGCATGACCGGAAGCGTCAGCCCCGCTGACCCCGGAGCTCACGGCGGCTACCGTCGGAGCATGGGGAGGCGGACGGTCAGCGTGCACCACGTGCGCGCCGTGCTCGCGGGGGCGCGGCGCGGCGGGGTCGATCTGGTGCCGCTGCTCCAGGAGGCGCAGATCCCGCCGCTGCTGCTGGGTGACGACCGGGCGCGGGTCACCCCGGCGCAGTTCGCGCGGCTGTTCCGGGCGCTGTACCGGACCACGCGGGACGAGTTCCTGGGGCTGTCGGCCGTGCCCAGCCGGCCGGGGACCTTCGCGATGATGTGCTACGCCTGCTTCGGCTGCCGGGACCTCGGCGCGGCCGTGGAGCGGGCCGCCGCCTTCTACGGGCTGTTCCCGGGCGGGCCGGAGCTGGCGCTGGAAGTGGAGGGCGCCGAGGCGCGGTTCACCGTGCGCGGGGAACTGGGGCGGGACGAGGAGCGGTTCCTGTCCGAGTGCGTGCTGGCGATCTGGCACCGGCTCAGCAGCTGGATGGTGGGCCGCCGCATCCCCCTCACCACGGCCTCCTTCGCCTATCCGGCGCCGCCGCACGAGGGCGAGTACGGCGTCCTGTTCGACTGCCCGGTGCGGTTCGGGGCCGAGCGGACGGCGCCTCGTTCGACGCGCGCTGGCTGACGGCCCCGCTGGTGCGCGACGAGGCCGCGCTGGACGCGATGCTGCGGCGGGCCCCGTTCGACCTGCTGTCGCGCCCCGAGTACGGGACCACGGTGGCGGAGCAGGTGCGCCGGAGCCTGGCCCGGGGGCTGCGCGGGGCGCCGGGGCTGCCGGAGCTGGGGGAGGTCGCGGCGCGGCTGGCGGTCTCCCCGGCGACCCTGCGGCGCCGGCTCCAGCAGGAGGGGACCTCCTTCCAGCGGCTGAAGGACCAGGTCCGGCGGGACGCGGCGATCGCGGGGCTGGCCGAGAGCGGGGAGCCGATCGCGGAACTCGCCGCCCGGCTGGGCTTCTCGGAGGACACCGCCTTCCACCGCGCGTTCCGCCGCTGGACGGGCACGACACCGGGCGCGTACCGGATCGCCTCGGGCGGCTGAGGCGTCGCCCCGGGCGGGCGGCCGGGCGGGTCGGGGTCGGCCGGGCGGGCGGGCGGCCGGGCGGGGTCGCCCGGGCGGGTGGTGTGAGGGGCGGTCAGGAAAGGTGAGCTGCGCGGTCAGCGACATGCCGACCGGTCGGTCACTACCTTCGGCTGACCTACCCCCACACGGACGTTGGGAGATCCGCCCATGCGCCTGCGCAGCACCGCCGTGGCCGCCGTCACCGCTCTGGTCCTCTCCGCCTGGGTGCCGGCCGCCGCCGCCCGGGCCGAGGAGGGTTCCGCCGCCCGGCCCGGCGACATCGTCGACAGCGCCCCCTCCGCCTTCCATCCGCTGCCCGGCCAGCCCACCGGCACCCGGGCCTGGAAGGTCCACTACCGCTCGACCACCGCCGACGGCGCCCCGAACGTGGTCTCGGGGACCGTCATCGTCCCGCAGGACGGCCGCAGCGGCCCGCGCCCCCTGATCACGTACGCCGTAGGGACGGTCGGGCTGGGCGACTCCTGCGCGCCGAGCAACAACCTCCCGTACGGCACCTCCATGGAGGCCAACCTCATCCAGCAGCTGACCCTGCGCGGCTGGGCGGTGGTCGTCACCGACTACGAGGGCCTGGGCACCCCGGGCCTGCACACCTACACGGTCGGCCCCTCGGCGGGCCACGCCGTCCTGGACGCCGCCCGGGCCGCGATCCGGCTGCCGGAGGCGGGGCTCGGGGCGGACACCCCGGTCGGGATCATGGGGTACTCGCAGGGCGGGCAGGCCGGCGGCTGGGCGGCCGAGCTCCAGGGCTCGTACGCGCCGGACCTGAAGGTGAAGGGCACGGCCACGGGCGGGGTCCCGGCCGACCTGATGAAGGTGGCCGCGTTCAACAACGGCTCCTACGGCTCCGGGCTGATCTTCATGGCGGCCGCCGGGCAGGACGCGGCCTTCCCCGAGCTGAAGCTGGACTCCTACCTCAACCCGGCGGGCCGGGCCCTGGTCGACGGGATGAAGGACGGCTGCGTGGCCGTCGACTCGATCGCCGGTTCCTTCAAGCGGATCTCCGACCTGACCACCCGCGACCCGCTCGCGCAGCCGGACTGGCAGGCCCGGCTGGACCAGAGCCGGCTCGGCCGGACGGCGCCGGCGGCGCCGGTGCTCCAGTACCACGCGCTGGGTGACGAGCTCATCCCCTACGCGGTGGGGCGCCAGCTGCGGGCGGACTGGTGCGCGCGGGGCGCGGACGTCCAGTTCGACACGGTCGTGCTCGGCGAGCACGTCAGCGGGGTGATCACCCACTCGCCGGCGGCCGCGGACTGGCTGGCGGACCGCTTCGCGGGCCGGGCCACGCACCCCGACTGCTGAGCGGTGCCGTCGCGCCCGCCCCGCCGGTTCACTCGCCTTCACTCACCGGCGGGGCAGGCGCGCGTTCCGGCGGGGAGCCGGCCGTCGGTCAGGAAGCCGTCCACGTAGCCGCGTACGCAGGCGGAGGAGGGGTAGCCGAGGTGTCCGTCGCCCTTGTAGTCGACGACCACGGCCGAGCCCAGGCGGCGGGCCGTCTCCTCCGTCCACTCGTACGGGGTCGCCGGGTCGCCGCGGGTGCCGACGAGCAGCATGCGGGGGGCGCCGGGGCGGTCGATGCGGCGGATGAAGTCGGTACCGGCGGGCCGGCCGTAGCAGGACAGGACGGTCATCAGCTGGCGCGGCCCGAAGATCTCGGAGGCCGCGCGGAACTCCGCCTCCAGGTCCCCGATCTCCTTCGCGATGGCCGCCGGAGTGGCCTTGTCGTTGCCGCGGTCGGGGTCGTCGGCGCAGTTGACGGCGGTGAGGGCGGCCGTGGCGTTGTCGGCGGGCACCCTGGAGGGGCTCGCGGGGGCCGGTTCGGCGGGTTCGAGGAGCTGTTCCAGGCCGGCCGGGTCCTCGTCCCGTTCCGCCTGGGCGAGGGCGGCGGCCAGGTCGGGCCACAGGGTCGGGGAGTACAGGGCGCTGCCGAGGGCGAGGGCGGCGTCGTCGCCGGTGAAGGGCGTGCCTCCGGTCCCGGTCATGGGGTGCGCGTCGAGGCGTGCGACGAGGGCCTTGACCTTCTCCTTGGCGGTGCGGGTGTTGGTGCCGTAGACGCAGTGCTCCCGGTGGGCGCACCAGACGAGGAAGTTGTCCAGGGCGCGCTGCTGGCCGCGCGCGGAGGCGAGGGCCTGCTCGGTGAGGGGTTCGGTGAGGGTGTCGACCCCGTCGAGGACCATCCGGCCGGTGGTGCGGGGGAAGAGGGCGGCGTACACGGCGCCGAGCCGGGTCCCGTAGGAGAAGCCGAGGTAGTTGAGCTTTTCGTCGCCCAGGGCCCGGCGGATGGTGTCCAGGTCGTAGGCGACGTGGACGGTGCCTATGTACGGGAGGACGCGCCCCGAGTGCCGCTCGCACCGGCGGGCCTCCTCGCGCAGGGCGGCGAGCTGGGTGGCGGCGTCGGCGCCCTCCTCGCCGGCGTCGGCCTCCTGGACGCCGCCGCAGGAGACGGGGTCGCTGAGGCCGACGCCGCGGGGGTCGAAGGCGATGAGGTCGTAGCGTTCGCCGAGCTTGGCGAAGAGGGCCGGGTCGGCGGCGAGGGAGGCGATGCCGGGGGCGCCGGGGCCCCCGTAGTTCAGCAGGAGCGAGCCGAGGCGGCGGCCGCCTCGGCTCGGGGCGCCGGCGGGGATCTTCGCCAGGGCTATCCGGGTGGTGCCCTTGGCGGGGTCGGCGTGGTCGAGGGGGACGGCGAGGGTCGCGCACCGCATCGCGGCGGGCACGGGCTGCTCGGGGCACTCGCCCCACCGGATGTGGGGGGCGGGGGCCGGGGGCGGCGGGGCCGCCGGGCGGGGGGCCGTGGCGTCGGCTCCGGGGCCGGGGGCGGCGGCGGCCAGGGCGACCGCGCAGACGGCGGCCCCGGCGAGGGCCATCCGGCTGCCGAGCCGGGTGCCGAGGAGCCGGGCCCCGAGACGGGCTGCGGCGCCGGTACCCGGGCGGGGGTCACGGGGGCGGGGGTGGGAACGGCGCACTGCACCCTCCTCGGGCGGCCCCCCGAACCGGTCAGCCCACGATAAACGGCCCACGCCACCCCCGCCCGCCGGCCGGGTCCCACCGCTGCGCGGAGCTGTCCCCTACCCGCCCTTCCACCGTTCCTCCCCCAGCTACCGCTGGGAGGTACCCCCAGGGGCTCCGCCCCAGACCCCGTACGTGCGCTGCGCGCCCGTACGCTCAAACGCCGCGCGGGCTGGGATTTCGCTGCGCGAAATCCAGCCGCGGGCGATGCCGCAGGCGACGGACCAGCCGCGCCGAAATCCAGCCCCGCCGGCGTTTGAGGCGCGGGGGTCTGGGGGCGGAGCCCCCCAGGGACGGTAGGGGTCAGGCCTCGCGGGGGGTTCGGTACAGGGCCTCGATCTCGGGCTCGTAGTCCCGCGCGACAGCGCCCCGCTTGAGCTTCAGCGACGGCGTCAGGTGTCCCCGCTCCTGCGTGAACTCCCCCGGCAGCACCCCGAAGCGGCGTATCGACTCGGCCCGGGACACCAGCTTGTTCGCCTCGTCCACCGCCCGCTGGAGCTCCTCCAGCAGCTCCGGGTCCGTGACCAGTTCGCGGATCGGGACGCCCTGCTTCTTGTGCATCTGCCGCCAGTGCGCGAGCCCCTCCGGCTCCAGGGTGACGAGGGCGGCGACGTAGGGCCGGTTGTCGCCGATCACCATGCACTGGCCGACCAGCGGGTGGGCGCGCAGCCAGTCCTCCAGGGGGGCGGGGGCGACGTTCTTGCCGCTGGCGGTGATGATCAGGTCCTTCTTGCGGCCGGTGATGGTGAGGTAGCCGTCGGCGTCGAGTTCGCCGATGTCCCCGGTGGCGAGCCAGCCGCCGGGCGGCTGCGCGGAGACGTTCCAGTACCCGGCGAAGACGTGTCCGCCGCGCAGCAGCACCTCCCCGTCGTCGGCGATGCGCACCGCCGTGCCCGGCAGCGGCCAGCCGACCGTGCCCAGGCGGGGCCGCAGCGGCGGGGTGACGGTCGCGGCGGCCGTCGTCTCGGTGAGCCCGTACCCCTCGAAGACCTCGATGCCCACGCCCGTGTAGAAGGCGGCGAGGCGCCGGCCGAGGGGGGAGCCGCCGCTGAGGATGTAGCGGACGCGGCCGCCGAGCGCGGCGCGGATGCGCCGGTAGACGAGCGGGTCGTACAGGGCGCGGGCGGCCCGCAGCCCCAGGCCGGGCGGGCGGCCCTCGACGGTTTCCCCGATGCGCTGGGCGATCCGGGCGGCCCGGTCGAAGGAGGAGGCGCGGCCCATCCGCTCGGCGGTGGCGCGGGCGGTGTTGTAGACCTTCTCCAGGACGTAGGGGATGGCGAGCAGGAAGGTCGGCTGGAAGCCGGCGAGGTCGGCGAGGAGGTCCTCGGTCTTGATGCTGGGCGCGTGCCCCAGTTTCACCCGGGCCCGCAGGCAGCCGACGGCGACCATCCGCCCGAACACGTGCGACAGCGGCAGGAAGAGCAGGGTGGACGCGGGGTCCTTGCTGACGGACCGGAAGACGGGGTGCAGCAGTTCCACCGCGTTGTCGACCTCGGCGAAGAAGTTGCCGTGGGTCAGCACGCATCCCTTGGGCTGCCCGGTGGTGCCGGAGGTGTAGACGAGGGTGGCGTAGGAGTCGGGTGTACGGGCGGCCCGGCGCGCCTGGACGATCGCGTCGGGGAGGTGCTCTCCGGCTTTGACGAGGCGGCCGATGGCGCCGGTGTCGAACTCCCACAGGTGCGCGAGGCCGGGCAGGTGGGCGCGTTCTGAGCTGATGAGGCGGGCCTGGACGGTGTCCTCGACGGCGCAGGCGACGGCGCCGGAGTCGTGGATGATCCAGCGGGCCTGGAGGGCGGAGGAGGTCGGGTAGATGGGCACGGTGACCAGCCCGGCGGCCCAGCCGGCGAAGTCCAGCAGGGTCCACTCGTAGGTGGTCCGGGCCATGATGGCGAGCCGGTCGCCCTCCGCGAGCCCTTCGGCGATCAGGCCCTTGGCGACGGCGAGCACCTCGGCGGCGAACTCGGCGGCGGTGACGTCCCGCCAGGTCCCGTCGCGGTCCTTGCGGGCGAGTACGGGCTCGCCGGGGGCCTCGCGGGCGTTGAGGAAGGGGAGGTCCCCGAGCGATCCGCCGGCGGGCGCCCCGGCGAGGGCGGGCACGGCCACCTCGCGCACCACCCCGGCGACGATCGTCTTGACGGGCTCGACCAGCTTCGGCTCGGCAGCGTCCACGGCTCGTTCTCCTCGGTCAATCGGGGGTTACCGGCGGTAATCTACGCACGCGCGTCCCCCGCCGAACACCCCTCGGACCAGCCCTCCTCCACAGCTCCACACCCCGCGAACGTTCTCCACCCCTGGCACGCACACCCCGGCCCGCGGCCCCGGCCGTCCGCCCGGCCTCCCGGGACGCCGCCCTCCGCACGCACGGCACCGGCGTGGCGGCCGGGGGGCGGGCATGGCGGAATGACTGCGTCAACGCGGCGGGGAGGGGCAGAATCGCCGGAGGTCCGCAAGGGTCGCCGCCACCTTGAGGAGGAGCCGGTGCCGTCAGAGGAAATCCAGTTGACGCTCACGCCGCAGCAGGCCGCCGCGGGTGCGGTCGTCGACGTCCCGTTGCCGACCGGAACCGCGCGGCTGCGGATACCGCCCGCCCGCAACGGCGACCTCGTCCGGGCCCGCGTCGGCGACGAGGAGCTCCTGCTGCGCATACGCGTGTCCGGCCCCGCGGTGCCGGGCCCGGCCGGTCCCGTCACGGGGCAGCAGCCCACGCCCGCCGGGAAGTCGGGCGCCCTCGGCTGCCTGCTGGCGCTCGGCGTCGCCGCCGCCCTGATCATCGGCATCGCGGTGGCGAGCGGCAGCGACGACGACTCCCGCACCACCTCGTCCGGCAGCACGCCCACGCCGACGTCCCCGACGTCCCCGGAGTACACCCCGTACAGCCCGCCGACGCCGACGTACACCTACAGCCCGACGACCGAGCCCGCCACCGCCCCGACGTACGAGCTCCCGACGCCCACGCAGACCACCGAGGCCCCCCGCCCCTTCGATGAGGGGACCTGCCTCAACGGGCAGCTGCCGGACTCGACGACGGCGACGCGCGTCACCGGCGTGCACGAGGTCTCCTGCCAGGCCGACGACGCGCACTACCGGGTGATCCAGCGCTTCCCCGGAACCTCCGACATGAGCCGCTGCGACCAGAACTCCGATACGGAGTACGGGTTCTCGTACCGCTACACCATCAACGGCAGCGTCATCAACGAGTACGTCTACTGTCTGGTCGGCCTCGGCTCGTACGCGCGGAACTAGCGGAATTAATCGCCCTTCGCGGCGGCGGTGAGGGAGTTCAGCAGGGCGGCGCCGCGGCCGGCGTCGTCCACGCTGACCGCGAAGTCCCGCCCCTTGGACCGTATGACCAGGCAGTCGCCGCCGCGCAGCATCACCGTCGTGCCCAGCCCGTTGACCCGGTAGCCCCAGCCGCCGGCCCGGGCCGGCGTACGGTCCTCCACGCGGGCCGACTCGATGTCCTCGGCGGCCCAGCGCCGCACCGGGTACCCGAACGGGCCGAAGGCGACCTCCAGTCCGCGTTCCGTCACCCGCGCCCGCACGGAGGAGCAGACCAGCACCACCGCCGCGGTCAGCCCCAGGGTCGCGACCGTCACCCACGGCGCCCCCAGCAGCCCCGCCAGGCCGGCGAGCCCGCCGCCCAGCGCGGCCAGCGCGATGACCCCGGCCAGCAGCCGCAGCCACGGGTTGACGGTGCCCGACAGCCAGACGAGCCGTTCCCCGTCCGGGAGTTCCATCCGCGGCCCCTCCGCCGCGACGGGCGCCGCCACGGCCCCCCGCCGCCCGAGGGCCGCCGCACCGGCGCCTGCCAGCACGGCCACGACGACCGTCGCCGCCACGCCCCACCCCGTGACGGAGCCGGCGTCCCGCCAGTCCTCGCGGTCCAGGTTGGCCCGTACGATCGACGCCTGCGCCCCCGCGAGCATCACCCCGCCGAAGGCGAGCACGGCCCCGCCCCACGCGCGCACGGGCCCGCGCCGGACCCCGAAGGCCACGCCCGCCACCAGGACCACCCACACCAGCGCCGGGAACGCCACGGCCGCCCACAACCCCATCGACCCGTCGGGCGCCGCCGAGCCACCGCTCCAGTGCGTGGCCACCGGATCCGGCAGCCGCCCGGCCGCGGCGAGCGGCAGCCCCACCAGCAGGGCCAGCACCCCGGCCCCCCACGCGGCGATTCCCCACACCGCACGACCCTTCACGGCATCCCCCTGATCATCTCGATGAGTTCGGCCTTGCCGTACCCCAGTCGCGCCCCGTCGGCCACCAGGGCGCGCAGGCGCTCCAGCAGCTCGGAGCGCCCGTCCGCACCGCCGGCCACGGTCACCCCGCGGCCGCGCCGGAACTCCAGCAACCCCTCGTCGCGCAGGGCCCGCAGGGCGCGCAGCACGGTGTTGGCGTTGACCCCCAGCGCCTGCGCGAGGTCGCGCGCGGGCGGGATCCGGTCGCCGGGGGCGCATTCGCCCTCGGCGATGGCACGTCGGACGGCACCGGCCACCTGCTCGTGCAGGGGGCGGGTGTCGGCGGTGTTCAGCCTCAGCAACATGGTGCCAATGACGCTAGCACCATTACCTCGATGGAGCCACCTGTGGCCGTGGCGGATCCCCTCCCGCGGGCGTGCCGGTGTTGCACAATGACCCCTGTCGCGACGCCGGTTGACGCGGCCCAGGGGGCGACAGGGGGAGCGATGCGGGCGGGAGAGCACCTGGCCGGGCGGTACCGGATCGACGCCCGGCTCGGGCAGGGCGGGATCGGGGAGGTCTGGCGGGCCCACGACGAGGAGCTCGGGCGGCCGGTCGCCGTCAAGGTGCTGCTCGAATTCGACGCCTCCGAGGAACTGCTGCGCCGGTTCCGGCGCGAAGCTGCCATCGGGGCACGGCTCCAGCACCCCGGGATCACCGTCGTCCACGACACCGGACGGCACGAGAACCGGCTGTTCATCGTGATGGAGCTGCTGGAGGGCGAGGACCTCGCCCACCGGCTGGCCGCGCACCCCGGCGGCGGGCTGCCGCTGCCCGAGGTGCTGGACCTCGGGCTCCAGACGGCGGAGGCCCTGGCGGCGGCGCACGCGCGGGAGGTGGTGCACCGGGACCTGAAGCCCGCGAACCTCTTCCTGCTCACCGACGGCCGCCTGAAGATCTGCGACTTCGGCATCGCCCGCACCGCCGACGCCACGGCGTCGCTGACCGCCACCGGCCGGGTGTTCGGCACGCCCGCCTACATGGCGCCGGAGCAGTGGCGCGGCGAGCACGTCGACGCCGCCTGCGACGTGTACGCCCTGGGGTGCGTGCTGCACGCCCTGCTGACCGGCGGGCCGCCGTTCGCCCTCACCGAGACGCCGTGGGTGCTGATGCGCCGCCACCTGGACGAGACCCCGCCCCCACTGGACACCGTACGGGCGGACACACCGGCCCCGCTGGTGGCCCTGGTCGCCGACCTGCTGTCCAAGAACCCGACGGCCCGACCGGACAGCCGGGCCGTCGCGGAGCACCTGAGGGCCCTGCTGCACCCCGCCGTACCGCCGGCCCCGACCCTGACCGGCCCGACGGCGGCCCATCCGACGCCTGCCGATGTGACGCCGGCCCCTCCGCCGCAGGCCCGGTCGAGGCCTGCCGAGGCGACACCTGCCGGTTCGGCGCCGGCCGGCCGGGCGCCGGCCGACCCCGTGCCCGCGACGCGGCCCGTCGAGCCGTCGGCATGACCAGAGCCAGCGGTTCCTCCTTGCCGACGACGGCCGTGCGGATCTCGTCGAGC
>NZ_JBEZWL010000056.1:0-44311 GCF_040648015.1 Streptomyces sp. NPDC029216
TTCCCGGCAGTCTTCGGCTTTTCGTGGCGGGGCGGTCTGTCAAGGGTGGCCGAAGGCCATCGCGAAGCGACGCGACCGAAGGGAGCGCCCTTGACTGACCGGCCCGACGCGGAAGGACGATGAGACTGGCGGGAAACCCCCAGCCCTCCCTGAGGCCGCCCGGCCCAGGCCCCGCCCTCCCCGGTCCCGCCCGGCAGTCACGTCCCCGCCCGGCGGGACCCCGCCCCCGGTCCCACCGGCCCGCAGACGGGAAGGCGGGGGCAGCCACCGCCCGGCCCGCCCCCCCCGCGAGGATGGCGGACCCGCACCGCGAGCCCCCGGCCCCGGCTACACCCGCCCGACGAACCCCGCCACCGCGGACCGGACCTCCTCCGGGGTCCATGCCAGGCCCGGCTGCGTCACCGTGACCTCCGTCATCGACAGGCCCGGCGCGAGGCCCTCCGCCGACCAGCGGCCGAACAGGACGGTGCCCTCCTCCTCCGCCAGCCGTGTGCCCGCCTCCGTCAGGCGGTCCGCCTCGTACGGGAGCCACACCTGGAACTGGTGCGTGTGCGGTACCTCCGGGTTGATCCGGAACCACGGCACCCCGGCCGCCTCGAAGCCCTCCCGCAGCGCCGCCGCGACCATCCGGGCCTGCTCGACGTACGCCGGGAGCCGGGGCAGCTCCCGTTCCAGGCCGGCCAGGGCCGACAGGGCCTGGGGGAACTGGCGGAAGATCTGGCCCCCGTACCGGTGGCGCCACACCCGGGCCTCCTCCACGAAGCCGCGGGCTCCCGCCAGGCAGGCCCCGCTCAGGCCGCCCAGGGACTTGTAGAAGGACACGTACACCGAGTCGGCCAGTCCGGCGATCTCCGCCAGGGGGCGGCCGAAGTGGACGGTGCACTCCCACAGCCGGGCCCCGTCGAAGTGGACGATGGCGTCCCGCTCCCGGGCGGCGTCCACCAGCGCCTCCAGCTCCTCCCACGTCGGCAGCAGGAACCCCGTCTCGCGCAGGGGCAGCTCCAGCATCAGCGTGCCGAAGGGCTCGGGGTGGTCCCGGACCTCCTCCGGCGTCGGCTGGCGCGGCTCCGTCACCGGGTGGACGGTGCGCAGCCCCGACACCGTCGACAGTGCGCCGCCCTCCCACTGCTCGGGGTGGCTCAGCGGGTGCAGGGCCACCACCGGGTTCCCGGTGCGGCCCGCCCAGCAGCGCAGGGCGATCTGCTGGGCCATGGTCCCCGAGGGGAAGAAGGCCGCGTCCTCGGTGCCCAGCAGGTCGGCGACCCGCCGCTCCAGGTCGGCGACGACCCCGTCGCCGTACAGGTCGGCCGGTGCGTCCATGTCGTACGGGGCCTCGGCCAGCTCCGCCAGCAGTTCCCCGACGGTCTCGGCACGGGGGCTGCGGGTCAGCGTCCGCGAGGCCGCCCGCCACGCCGCCACGGCCCGCTTCGTCCGTTCCGCCGCCTCGTCGGCCGTATCCGCCATGCCCCCGCCGTCCCCCTGGTCCCTTACGCCTTCACTTGCGTCTTCACTTGCGTCTTCGTGCGTCACGCCGGTCATTCCCCGATCATGCCCCGGCCCCCCTGGCCGCTCCCAACGTTTTCCCGCCCCCGGCCACCTCGACCAGCCCCCCGCGGGCCTGACCGGCGGTACCCCGGCCCGAGGGCCTAGCATGGCGACGTATCGTCCGGTACCCCCCGCGGACTGGAACGGAAGGCATTCCCCGCGTGAACTCATCGCAGCAAGAGCGGCCTGCCCGGCTCTCCGTCGGAGTCGTCGGCGCCGGCCGTGTCGGCCCCGCGCTGGCCCGCGCCCTCCAGCAGGCCGGGCACCGCCCGGTCGCCGTCTCGGGCGTCTCCGACACCTCCCGGCGCCGGGCCGAGCGGATGCTGCCCGACGTGCCGCTGGTCAGCCCCGCGCAGGTGCTGGAGCGGGCCGAGCTGGTGCTGCTGACCGTCCCGGACGACGCGCTGCCCGGCCTGGTCGAGGGCCTCGCCGAGACGGGTGCCGTGCGCCCCGGGCAGCTCCTCGTGCACACCTCGGGCCGGTACGGGACCGCCGTGCTCGACCCCGCGCGCCGCGCGGGCGCGCTGCCGCTGGCCCTGCACCCGGCGATGACCTTCACCGGTACCGAGGTCGACGTGCAGCGCCTGGCCGGCTGCTCCTTCGGGGTGACCGCCCCCGACGAGCTGCGGCTCGCCGCCGAGGCCCTGGTCATCGAGATGGGCGGGGAGCCCGAGTGGATCGCGGAGGAGAGCCGTCCGCTCTACCACGCGGCCCTCGCCCTGGGCGCGAACCACCTGGTCACCCTGGTCGCCCAGGCCATGGAGCTGCTGCGCACCGCCGGCGTCGAGCACCCCGACCGGATGCTCGGCCCGCTGCTCGGCGCGGCCCTGGACAACGCCCTGCGCTCCGGCGACGCCGCCCTCACCGGCCCGGTCGCCCGCGGCGACGCCGGCACGGTCGCCGCGCACGTCTCCGAGCTGCGCAAGCACGCCCCCGGGACCGTCGCCGGGTACCTCGCCATGGCCCGCAGCACCGCGGACCGGGCCCTCGCGCACGGCCTGCTCAAGCCCGAGCTCGCCGAGGACCTGCTCGGCGTGCTCGCCGACACCGCCGACACCGCAGATTCCGATCCGAAGGGTGGGGAGCGATGACGGGCCCGCTCCAGCTGCTGAACACCGCCGAAGAGCTCCACAAGCTGCCGCGCACCGGCCGCCGCGCCGTCGTGATGACCATGGGCGCCCTGCACGAGGGCCACGCCACCCTCATCCGCACCGCCCGCGAGCAGGCCGGCCCCGACGGGCAGGTCGTGGTCACCGTCTTCGTCAACCCCCTCCAGTTCGGGGCGAACGAGGACCTCGACCGCTACCCCCGCACCCTCGACGCCGACCTGGCGATCGCCGAAGAGGCGGGCGCCGACGCCGTGTTCGCGCCCTCCGTCGACGAGGTGTACCCGGGCGGCGACCCGCAGGTGCGGATCACCGCCGGGCCGATGGGCGAGCGGCTGGAGGGCGCCACCCGCCCGGGCCACTTCGACGGCATGCTCACCGTCGTCGCCAAGCTGCTCCACCTCACCCGCCCCGACCTGGCCCTCTTCGGCCAGAAGGACGCCCAGCAGCTGGCCCTGATCCGGCGCATGGTGACCGACCTCAACTTCCCGGTCGAGGTGGCCGGCGTCCCCACCGTCCGCGAGGACGACGGGCTCGCCCTGTCCTCCCGCAACCGCTACCTCGGCCCGGCCGAGCGCCACACCGCCCTCGCCCTCTCCCGCGCCCTGTTCGCCGGCCGCGACCGGCTCGCGGCGCAGGCCGCGCTGCGCGCCCGCGCCGAGGCCCTGCCCGGCAGCGACGGCCGGGCCACCGCCCTGGCCCGGCTCGGCGAGATCCGGGCCTCCGCAGACGCGCACGCCGTCTCGGCGGCGGCCACCGGCGCCGTCGGCCTGCCGGACGCCGTACGGGCCGCCGCCCGGCACGTCCTGGACGAGGCGGCCCGGCACGAGCCGCCGCTGGTCCTGGACTACCTGGCGCTGGTGGACCCGCAGGACTTCACCGACGTCGGTCCCGACTTCACCGGGCAGGCCGTCCTGGCCGTCGCGGCGAAGGTCGGCACGACGCGGCTGATCGACAACATTCCATTGGAGTTCGGAGCACACGCGTGAGCACCACAGCCAACCCAGGCACCCCGGGCGCCGCCGGCACCGGCATACGGCTGCACGCCCCCGCCCCCGGCTGGGCCGTCGACGCGGACGTCGTGGTCGTCGGATCCGGCGTCGCGGGCCTGACCGCCGCACTGCGCTGCGCCGCCGCGGGCCGCCGTACGGTCGTGGTCACCAAGGCGCGCCTCGACGACGGTTCGACGCGCTGGGCGCAGGGCGGCATCGCGGCCGCGCTCGGCGAGGGCGACACCCCCGAGCAGCACCTGGACGACACCCTGGTCGCGGGTGCGGGCCTGTGCGACGAGAACGCCGTACGGCTCCTCGTCACCGAGGGCCCCGGCGCGGTCCGCCGGCTGATGGAGGCCGGCGCGGTCTTCGACACCTCCGCCGAGACCGGCGAGATCGAGCTGACCCGCGAGGGCGGCCACCACCGCCGCCGGATCGCGCACGCGGGCGGCGACGCCACCGGCGCCGAGATCTCCCGCGCGCTCGTCGAGGCCGTCCACGCGGCCGGGATAGAGACCGTCGAGAACGCGCTGGTCCTGGACCTGCTCCAGGACGCCGAGGGCCGTACGGCCGGGGTCACCCTGCACGTGATGGGCGAGGGCCAGCACGACGGCGTCGGCGCGGTCCACGCGCCCGCCGTGATCCTCGCGACCGGCGGCATGGGCCAGGTGTTCTCCGCGACCACCAACCCGTCCGTCTCCACCGGCGACGGCGTGGCCCTCGCGCTGCGCGCCGGCGCCGAGGTCTCCGACCTGGAGTTCGTCCAGTTCCACCCGACCGTGCTGTTCCTCGGCCCGGACGCCGAGGGCCAGCAGCCGCTGGTGTCGGAGGCCGTACGGGGCGAGGGGGCGCACCTCGTCGACGCCGACGGGGTCCGCTTCATGCTCGGCCAGCACGAGCTCGCCGAGCTCGCCCCGCGCGACATCGTCGCCAAGGCCATCACGCGCCGCATGCAGGAGCAGGGCACCCTGCACATGTACCTGGACGGCCGGCACTTCGGGGCCGAGATGTGGGAGAACCGCTTCCCCACGATCCTCGCCGCCTGCCGCTCCCACGGCATCGACCCGGTGACCGAGCCCATCCCGGTCGCGCCCGCCGCGCACTACGCCTCCGGCGGCGTCCGCACCGACCTGCACGGCCGCACCACCGTCCCGGGCCTGTACGCGTGCGGGGAGGTCGCCTGCACCGGCGTGCACGGCGCGAACCGCCTGGCCTCCAACTCCCTCCTGGAGGGCCTGGTCTTCGCCGAGCGGATCGCCGAGGACATCGTCTCCCGCGCCCCCGAGGGCAGCGGCCCGGGCGTCCCGGTGCCCGCCACCGGCCCGCTCCAGCCCGCGACGGCCCGCTACGAGGTCCAGCGGATCATGACGCAGGGCGCGGGCGTGCTGCGCTCGGCCGAGTCCCTGAGCGCGGCCGCCGAGGCCCTGGAGACCCTGTACACGAGGGCTCTGGGCGAGCTGGAGGCACACGGCAAGACCGCCGAACCGGGCGTGGACACCTGGGAGGCGACCAACCTGCTCTGCGTGGCCCGCGTCCTGGTCGCCGCCGCCCAGCGGCGGGCCGAGACCCGCGGCTGCCACTGGCGCGAGGACCACCCGGGCCGGGACGACGAGGCCTGGCGCCGCCACCTGGTGGTGCGGCTCTCGGCGACGGAGCGGCGGGCCCTGGTCGTGACCCCCACCGACTCCGCGGACCTCCCGCCCGTGGACGCGGACGGCGCCGCCCCCGGCGCCCCCCGCCCGTAGACGTTTCCCCCGCCAACCCCTCAAGCCAGGAGCACTGACCGTGAGCACCCCCGAACTCCCCCTGATCGAGCAGAACGAAGGCGGCTGCGGCGACGACTGCGGCTGCGGCGAGGGCGAGGAGAGCGGCCTCGACCCGGCGCTCGCCCAGCTTCTCGTGGACGCGGGCCTCGACCCGATCGAGGTCGAGGACGTCGCGCACATGGCGCTGTCCGAGGACCTGGACGGCGGGGTCGACGTCACGACCGTCGCCACCGTCCCCGAAGAGGCCGAGGCCGTCGCGGACTTCGTGGCCCGCGAGGCCGGTGTCGTGGCCGGTCTGCGCATCGCCGAGGCGGTGTTCTCCGTGGTCTGCACGGAGGCCTTCGAGGTCGAGCGGCACGCCGAGGACGGCGACCGCGTGGAGGCCGGGCAGCTGCTGCTGTCGGTCCGCTCCCGCACCCGCGACCTGCTGACGGCCGAGCGCAGCGCCCTGAACATCCTGTGCCGCCTCTCCGGCATCGCCACGGCCACCCGCCGCTGGGCGGACGTCCTGGAGGGCACGAAGGCCAGGGTCCGCGACACCCGCAAGACCACCCCGGGCCTGCGCTCGCTGGAGAAGTACGCGGTCCGCTGCGGCGGCGGCGTCAACCACCGCATGTCCCTGTCGGACGCGGCGCTGGTCAAGGACAACCACGTGGTCGCGGCCGGCGGCGTCGCCCAGGCCTTCGAGGCCGTCCGCGAGGCCTTCCCGGACGTTCCGGTCGAGGTCGAGGTCGACACGATGCACCAGGTCCGCGAGGTCGTGGACGCGGGCGCCGACCTGATCCTGCTGGACAACTTCACCGTCCCGGAGACCGAGGAGGCCGTCACCATCGTGGCCGGCCGGGCGGTCCTGGAGTCCTCGGGCCGCCTCACCCTGGAGACCGCCCGCGCCTACGCCGAGACCGGCGTGGACTACCTGGCGGTCGGTGCGCTCACGCACTCCTCGCCGATCCTCGACATCGGCCTCGATCTGCGCGAGGCGGTGTAGTCCGTGCTGCTCACCATCGACGTGGGCAACACCCACACCGTCATGGGCCTGTTCGACGGCGAGGAGATCGTCGAGCACTGGCGGGTCTCGACCGATCCGCGCCGTACGGCCGACGAGATGGCCGTCCTGCTCCAGGGCCTGATGGGGATGCACCCGATGCTCGGCAGCGAGCTGGGCGACGGGATCCACGGCATCGCGATCTGCGCGACGGTGCCGTCCGTCCTGCACGAGCTGCGCGAGGTCACCCGCCGCTACTACGGCGACGTGCCGTCGGTGCTGGTGGAGCCGGGTGTGAAGACGGGCGTGCCGATCCTGATGGACAACCCGAAGGAGGTCGGCGCGGACCGCATCGTCAACGCGGTCGCGGCCGTCGAGCTGTACGGGGGGCCGGCGATCGTCGTCGACATGGGGACGGCGACCACCTTCGACGCGATCTCCGCGCGGGGCGAGTACGTGGGCGGGGTGATCGCGCCGGGCATCGAGATCTCGATGGAGGCGCTGGGGATGCGCGGCGCGCAGCTGCGCAAGATCGAGTTGGCCCGGCCGCGCAACGTGATCGGCAAGTCCACGGTCGAGGCGATGCAGTCGGGCGTGGTCTACGGGTTCGCCGGCCAGGTCGACGGGATCGTCCACCGCATGGCCCGGGACCTGGTGGGCGCGGACGGGGACCCGGACGACGTCCGTGTCATCGCCACCGGCGGGCTGGCGCCGATCGTCCTCGGGGAGACCACGGTGATCGACGAGCACGAGCCGTGGCTGACGCTGATCGGCCTGCGTCTGGTGTACGAGCGCAACGCGCCCAACTTCGAGTGAGCGCACGGCACTCCGCCCGCCCCGCCCCGCCCGGGGTGCGGCGGGCGGAGCGCCGCCGGTGCGCAACTGCCGTTCCCCGTACCCACCGTCATGCCGAATCCTCAGCTTCAAGCTGATCGGTTAGCTTGTCGGCGTCCGCCGCACGCGCTTCCCGAGCGGCACAGCCGAGACGGTACAGGACGGCCCAAATGCCCCGTAAATCACCGTACTTGCAGGTGGTCGAATCCCTCCGGACCCGCATCGAGGCGGGGGAGTGGAAGATCGGAGACCGGCTCCCCTCCCGCGCCCGCTTCGCCGAGGAGTACGAGGTCGGACAGGGCGTCACCCAGCGGGCGATGGAACAGCTGATCATCGAGGGCTTCCTCGAAGGCCGCGCCGGCTCCGGCACCTACGTGCGCACCCCGCGCCGCCGCATGCGGATGCTCCGCACCCGCCGCCGGGTCCCCGGATCCGGCAACACCTTCCGCTCCGAGGCCGCCGCGCACGGGATCGCCGCCTCCTGGGACTCCAGGACCCTCCCCCAGGTCCCCGCCCCCGAGCGGATCGCCGCCCGCCTCGCCATCGAGCCCGGCGCGCCCTGCGTGATGACCCGCTACGAGTTCATGGCCGACGGCAGCCCCGCCGAACTCTCCGAGTCCTGGGAGCCCCTCGCCATCACCTCCGGGACCCCGATCGTGCTCCCGGAGGTCGGCGAGATGCGCGGCGCCGGGGTCGTGGCGCGGATGCGCTCCATCGGCATCACCGTCACCTCCGTGGTGGAGGTCCCCCGGCCCTCCCGCGCCAACCAGGACCAGGCCAACCTGCTGGGGATCAGCCTCGGCTCGATGATCACCCAGATCGAGCGGACCTACATCGATTCCGACGGCCGGCCGGTGGAGACCGCCGACCTCGTCATCCCCGACTCCCGCTACGAGATCGCCTACGCCTTCCCCGTCGAGTGACGGCCCCGTAACGGCGGAGTGACTTTTATCGGCTGTGTTTTTTGCCGGAAGTGGCCGGAGTGCGACTCTCGCGGAGGTAGCGTCCCGCTGGAGAGGCAACGTGGCTTGTCCACAGCGGAGGGAGACACCATGACCGCGAACGCCCTGACCGAGTGGCGTAAATCGTCGTACTGCGGCGAAGGGGAGGCCTGCGTCTACGTGGCCGACGCCCCCGGCAGTCTCGTACGGGTGGCCGACCGGGCCGACCCCGCGCACCTCGTGATGGCCACCACCCACGCCGCCTGGGCCGACTTCGTCGAGGCCGTGAAAGAGACCGGCTGATTCCGCCAGGGCCCCCGGCGAGGGGCGACGCCGCGCCGCACACCCCCACCATCAGGGGATTTTGTCCGATTAGCGCGTATCTTCGGCCCCATGCCCACGCCCTACGGATCCCGCGGCGGCATGGCCTTCAGCGCCGCCGAGCTGCACGTGCTCAGGCGTAGCCTCGCCCACGCCCTCCAGTCCTCCACGGCCCCCCTGACGGCCGCCGAGGTCCAGGACTGCCTGCGCCTCGCGGCGTCGGTGGACGAAGCGGTCCGGGAGGCGGGCCGGCTCAGAGCCTTCCTGCTCGACGACCTCGCCCGCTACCGGAGCGCCCTCCCCGGGAGCCTGTCCGGCTACCTGGAACTGCTCCAGGACGCCCTCGCCGCCGGATACGAACCCGGCCCCGACGACCTCGCCGCCCTGCGCGCCCTGCGGGCCAACCCGGTCGCCGCCGCCGTCCTGGAGCGGGCCCAGGGCGTCGCGGAGCGCTCCGTACGCCGCCGGCTCGCGGCCGCCGCCCCCGCGCCCCGCACCCGCCTGCTCGCCCTGGCCGGCGGCCGCGAGGAGCCCCGGACCGCGGCTCCGGGCCCCGAGGAGCCCCGCCCGGAGCGGCCGCGCCCCGAGCCCTCGCCCGAGGAGCCCCCGCGCCCCGGACGGCCCGTTCCGACCCCCGGCGAGGTCTTCCCGCCGCGCCGCAAGCCCGCCCCGCCCCCGGCGGCCGGCCGCGCGGCGGTGTAGCTACGCTGGGGGGCATGGACTACGTTTCCGCGCTCGTGCCCCCCATCGTGATGGCCACGTTCTTCATCTTCCTGGTGAGGACGATCGTGAAGAGCCAGGGCGGCGCCAACAAGGCCAAGGAAGACGCGGCCGTCGACGCCGTCCTCGCCCGCGCCGAAGCCGCACAGCAGCAGAACTAGCCGCCGCCCGGGTATTGGCCGCGCGTTGCGCAACGAATAGTCGGGCAATTCATCCCATTCCGCACTATCGTGCTGCTGTGCCTCGCCCCTTGGGAGAACTCGAAGACGCAGTCATGACGCGGGTGTGGCAGTGGAACCGCCCGGTCACCGTTCGGGAAGTCCTCGAAGACCTCCAGCAGGAACGGTCCATCGCGTACACCACGGTCATGACCGTTATGGACAATCTCCATCAGAAGGGCTGGGTCCGCCGGGAAGCGGAAGGCCGCGCCTATCGATATACGGCGGTCTCCACCCGCGCCGCCTACTCGGCCGCACTGATGAACGAAGCCTGGTCGACCAGCGACAACCCCGCGGCCGCTCTCGTCGCCTTCTTCGGCATGATGTCCCAGGAACAGCGCGAGGCCCTGCGCGACGCCGTACGGATCGTCCAGCACGACGAACCCGACCCCCAGGACCCGCCCGCCGGCCCGGCACCCGCCGAGGACCGCCCCGCGGCCGAACTCCCCGAAGGAGAAGGGGGCTCCGGCGCGCGCCGGACCGAGCCGGGGCGATAGCGTCCGGCCTATGGGAGAGCTTTCCACCACAGACGCGAAAACAGTGACCATCCGCCGCGCGCGCACCGGAGATGTTCCGGCGCTGCGCCGCCTGCTGGACCAGTACGTGCAGCAGCGGATCCTCCTCGACAAAGCCCCGGTCGTCCTTTACGAGGACATCCAGGAGTTCTGGGTCGCGGAACGCGAGTCCGACGGCCAGGTGGTGGGCTGCGGGGCTCTCCACGTCATGTGGGAAGACCTCGCCGAAGTACGCACGCTCGCCGTCGACCGCGGCCTCAAGGGTGCCGGAGTCGGCCACCTGGTGCTCGCCAAGTTGTTGGAGACGGCCCGCCGGCTCGGGGTGAGCCGGGTATTCTGCCTGACCTTCGAAGTCGACTTCTTCGCGAAGCACGGGTTCGTCGAGATCGGCGAGACCCCGGTGGAGACCGATGTCTACATGGAGCTCCTGCGTTCCTATGACGAGGGAGTCGCCGAGTTCCTCGGTCTCGAACGAGTGAAGCCGAACACCTTGGGCAACAGTCGGATGCTGCTGCACCTCTGATCGATCGCGGGGGCTATTCCAGGCCTCAGCCCGCCTGTGGCCTATGTCCGAATCGCGCACGTTTCCCGCCTTGTTGCGCTCCTGAACCTCTCCCCGGGGGTTTGTGTTTTCCAGGCAAAAGCGGTTTCCTTTCCGCGTACTGCATTTTCGATGAAAGGAAATCCGGTGGCACAGAAGGTTCAGGTCCTTCTTGTCGACGACCTCGACGGTGGCGAGGCGGACGAGACCGTGACGTTCGCTCTGGATGGCAAGACCTACGAGATCGACCTCACCACCGCCAACGCTGAAAAGCTCCGCGGGCTGCTCGACCCGTACACCAAGGGCGGCCGCCGCACCGGTGGACGCGCCTCGGCCGGCCGCGCCAAGGGCCGCGCCGCGGCCTCGTCCGGCAGCCCGGACACCGCCGAGATCCGTGCGTGGGCCAAGGCCCAGGGCCTCAGCGTCAACGACCGCGGCCGCGTTCCGGCCGAGATCCGCGAGGCCTACGAGAACGCCAAGGGCTGAAACGCCCGGGGCTGATCCGTACGCCGCCACAGGCGGGCGCGGTGGCATTCCGTCGCCGCCGCGGCCACCAGGCGTACGAGATCGGGCCCGCCGGACCCCCCGGGACCGGGCCCGCAGGCCCGCCCCGGACCGGGCAGGGCGGGCAGCGAGGCCTCGCACCCCAGCTCGGGGGGCCGCAGCCACACGGCGGCCCCCTGGGGGTTCCCTTCCGGCACGCGCCCGGGCGGCACGGGGGCGGTGATCCCGGCCCCCGCACCCAGGGCGGTGAGCTCCAGCTCCACCCCGCCCCACTCCAGCCAGTCGAGCAGCCCCTCCAGCTCGTCGGCGGCCCCCGGGGCGACGAGGAAGCGCATCCTGCGCCCCGAGAGCGCCACCGGACCGGTGGCCAGCCCGGGGCGGCGCAGCAGCCCGGCGCCGGCGTCCGCCGGAAGCTCCAGCACGTCGAACCGGATCCCGGTGACCAGCCGCACCGGCGGCCCGGCCGCCACGGTCCAGCCGAGCACCCGCTCGTACCAGGTACGGGTGTCCGACTCGGACGGGAGACGGGGCGGGGGAACGGCGCCCATGGTGTTGACGACGGCCATGAACGGATGAACTCCGGATGCCACCGTCGGGTTACGCAGTGCACCCGGTCCAATGCGGAACGTAAACGTACGCGGAGCGGAGTCCCACATTCGGGACACAAGCGTGTTCGCCCGTAGCGGAGGGAACCATGCTCACCGGCATGGAGTGTCAGTCCTTACGGGTAAGACATTCCTAGTGGATCGGGGCGACACGCTGATTTGAGCGGCTTCCGTTCGCCATCGGCGTACACGTGTGACGGGTATCTGCCTGGCCTGCGGGAACATCGTCTCGCACCATCGGGTTGGAGCAGTAGTCGGCTCTTACAGCCGGTTTTCCTCACCGACGTGGGGGTGAGCCGTGGACGGATGTCGGCAGTTGGAATGAGCTGTCCCGTCCCGCGGGACTAGCATGCGGAAGGACAGGGCGGGGACCGACCCCGAACTGCCCGACCGCTCTGAGGAGCGATAAACGATGTTCGAGAGGTTCACCGACCGCGCGCGGCGGGTTGTCGTCCTGGCTCAGGAAGAAGCCCGGATGCTCAACCACAACTACATCGGCACCGAGCACATCCTCCTGGGCTTGATCCACGAGGGTGAGGGTGTCGCCGCTAAGGCCCTGGAGAGCCTCGGGATTTCGCTCGAGGCTGTTCGCCAGCAGGTTGAGGAGATCATCGGTCAGGGCCAGCAGGCCCCGTCCGGGCACATCCCCTTCACGCCGCGGGCGAAGAAGGTCCTGGAGCTTTCGCTCCGAGAGGCCCTCCAGCTCGGCCACAACTACATCGGCACCGAGCACATCCTGCTCGGCCTGATCCGCGAGGGCGAGGGCGTCGCCGCCCAGGTCCTCGTGAAGCTGGGCGCCGATCTGAACAGGGTCCGGCAGCAGGTCATCCAGCTGCTCTCCGGCTACACCGGGGGCGGCAAGGAGTCGGCCACCGCAGGCGGCCCGGCCGAGGGTACCCCCTCGACCTCGCTGGTCCTCGACCAGTTCGGCCGCAACCTCACCCAGGCTGCCCGCGAATCCAAGCTCGACCCGGTCATCGGGCGCGAGAAGGAGATCGAGCGGGTCATGCAGGTGCTGTCCCGCCGGACCAAGAACAACCCCGTCCTCATCGGCGAGCCCGGCGTCGGCAAGACCGCCGTCGTCGAGGGGCTGGCCCAGGCCATCGTCAAGGGCGAGGTGCCCGAGACCCTCAAGGACAAGCACCTGTACACCCTGGACCTGGGTGCACTGGTCGCCGGCTCCCGCTACCGCGGTGACTTCGAGGAGCGCCTGAAGAAGGTCCTCAAGGAGATCCGCACCCGCGGCGACATCATCCTGTTCATCGACGAGCTCCACACGCTGGTCGGTGCGGGTGCCGCCGAGGGCGCGATCGACGCCGCGAGCATCCTCAAGCCGATGCTGGCGCGCGGTGAGCTCCAGACCATCGGTGCGACGACGCTGGACGAGTACCGCAAGCACCTGGAGAAGGACGCGGCCCTTGAGCGCCGCTTCCAGCCGATCCAGGTCGCGGAGCCGTCCCTGCCGCACACCATCGAGATCCTCAAGGGTCTCCGTGACCGGTACGAGGCCCACCACCGCGTCTCCATCACGGACGAGGCCCTGGTCCAGGCGGCCACCCTGGCCGACCGGTACATCTCGGACCGCTTCCTGCCGGACAAGGCGATCGACCTGATCGACGAGGCCGGCTCCCGGATGCGCATCCGCCGGATGACCGCGCCGCCGGACCTCCGCGAGTTCGACGAGAAGATCGCGGCCGTGCGCCGCGACAAGGAGTCGGCCATCGACTCCCAGGACTTCGAGAAGGCGGCTTCGCTCCGTGATTCGGAGAAGCAGCTGCTCGCCGCGAAGTCCAAGCGCGAGAAGGAATGGAAGGCCGGCGACATGGACGTCGTCGCCGAGGTCGACGGCGAGCTCATCGCCGAGGTGCTGGCCACCGCGACCGGCATTCCCGTCTTCAAGCTGACCGAGGAGGAGTCCTCGCGCCTGCTGCGCATGGAGGACGAGCTCCACAAGCGCGTCATCGGGCAGAAGGACGCCATCAAGGCGCTTTCGCAGGCGATCCGCCGTACGCGGGCCGGCCTGAAGGACCCGAAGCGTCCCGGTGGCTCGTTCATCTTCGCCGGCCCGTCCGGTGTCGGTAAGACGGAGCTGTCGAAGACGCTCGCCGAATTCCTCTTCGGTGACGAGGACGCGCTGATCTCCCTCGACATGTCGGAGTTCAGCGAGAAGCACACGGTTTCCCGTCTCTTCGGTTCGCCCCCCGGCTACGTGGGCTACGAAGAGGGCGGCCAGCTGACCGAGAAGGTCCGCCGGAAGCCGTTCTCCGTCGTCCTCTTCGACGAGGTCGAGAAGGCGCACCCGGATATCTTCAATTCGCTGCTGCAGATCCTGGAAGACGGTCGCCTGACCGACTCCCAGGGCCGGGTGGTCGACTTCAAGAACACGGTCATCATCATGACGACCAACCTGGGTACGCGGGACATCTCCAAGGGCTTCAACCTGGGCTTCGCCGCCCAGGGCGACGTCAAGACCGGGTACGACCGGATGAAGGCGAAGGTCAACGAAGAGCTCAAGCAGCACTTCCGGCCCGAGTTCCTCAACCGTGTCGACGACACGGTCGTCTTCCACCAGCTGTCGCAGGAAGACATCATCCAGATCGTCGACCTGATGATCGCCAAGGTGGACGAGCGCCTCAAGGACCGCGACATGGGCATCGAGCTCAGCGGTGACGCGAAGATGCTCCTGGCCAAGCGCGGCTACGACCCGATCATGGGTGCCCGCCCGCTGCGCCGGACCATCCAGCGCGAGATCGAGGACCTGCTGTCGGAGAAGATCCTCTTCGGCGAGCTGCGCCCCGGTCACATCGTGGTGGTGGGCGTCGAGGGTGAGGGCGAAGAAGCCAAGTTCACCTTCCGCGGCGAGGAGAAGTCCACCCTGCCGGACCTTCCCCCGATCGAGGCGACGGGCTCGGGCCCGGACCTGTCCAAGGGTGCGTAGGGGCCGGTAGGCCTGAGTGAGTGGAGGGGCGGCCCCGGGACCTTTGGTCCCGGGGCCGCCCCTTTTCGTGTCGGGCCGCCCCGGATCGCTACGCGCTCCTCACGTGTCGGGGTCTGCGGCCGTCTGGGGCCGGTACCCGCGCCTCAGGACGACCGGGAGGGGCTCTGGGGCGGTCAGGCGCGGCGGATCGCTGCGGGGTGCCCTTTGGGGGCGTCTGGCGGGCGTTTGGGGCCGGTGCGGCTCGCAGGTACCTCCAGCCCCGCCGGCGATTGAGGCGCGGGGGCAGGGGCGGCGTCCCTGGGGAGGGGGGTCCGTGCAGCGGGGTGGGGAGGGTGGGCGGTGACAAGCCGCACAGGATAAAACGGACCTACTAGGGCGGACCGTAGGGTGGGCGTCCGGTTTGTCCCTGTGTTGTCGCTGGGTGGGCGGCGTCAACGGGGGCGGCGGAGCTCGTTCGGTTACGAGGCGGGGTAGTAAAGCGGATGTTTGGGGAAGAGACGGGGCCCGGGTTACCAAGGTGGGGCAAGCCCGGCAGTGACGGCCCAGGCCGCCGTGCCGGGATCTTTCTTGCCCCCACGCCCTTGTCCCCGGCCCCGGAGGTCCCGCATGTCCGCGAAGCGCGCCCGCACCCGTCGTACCCGTACCGCCCTCGCCGCCACCGCCCTCGGTGCCGCGCTGGCCCTCGGGGCCGGGACGACCGCCGCCTTCGCCGACGAGGCCCCCAGCACGCTGTCCGCCACCGCCGAGGTCGCCGCCGTCCAGGCGCAGGCGCAGGCCCAGGCCGCCCAGTCCGCCGCCGCGAAGCCCGGCCTGTGGGACAAGCCCGTCGAGAGCTACACGCTGTCGGCGACCTTCGGCAAGGGCGGCAGCATGTGGGCCCACAAGCACTCCGGCCAGGACTTCGCCGTCCCCGTCGGCACCCCGGTGCACGCCGCCTCGGCCGGCACCGTCGTCAAGGCCGGCCCCAACGGCGGCGGTGACGGCCCGGCCTACGGCAACGCCATCGTGATCAAGCACGCGAACAACACGTACTCCCAGTACGCGCACCTGTCGAAGATCCAGGTCAGGATCGGCCAGAAGGTCACCGTCGACCAGCAGATCGCGCTGTCCGGCAACACCGGCAACTCCAGCGGGCCGCACCTGCACTTCGAGATCCGCACGACGCCGAACTACGGCTCGGCGATCAACCCGGTGGCCTTCCTGCGCAACGCCGGTGTGACGGTCTGACGCGTCAGATCAGCCAGGAGTGGGTCGGCTTGGCCTTGCCGAGCTTGTTGTTCTTCAGGCCCGTGATCTGCTCCTGGTTCAGGTTCTGGTCGAAGATCCGGACGTGGTCGAGCGCCCCTTCCCACGGGGCGCTCCAGATCCCGTGGTGGCGGGCCCGGCCCAGCTGGAGCGGCCCGGGGCCCGCCCAGATGCCGGAGACCTGCGCCTGACCGGCCTGCTTGTCGTCCACCCACAGCGCGATGGTCTTCTTCTCCGCGTCGTAGGTCCCCGTCAGCAGCGCCCACTTCTTCGTGGTGTCCACGTTGTCCACGACGACCTGCTGGGCCGTCGCTGCCTGGCCCTTGTCCCCGGTCTGCACCCGGAACACCCAGGCCTTCTTGCCGCCGACGACCTCGAAGCCCAGCTCGAAGGCGTACGAGTCCCCGTCGCCCTGGCTGACCGCCATGTGCGAGCCGCCCTCGGTGGTGTTGTAGACGCGGGTGGAGACGGAGAAGCTCTTCGTGACGTCCACGGCCGCCTCGGCGCCCTGCGCGTACGAGTCCGCCGTGCCCTTGAACCGGACCTCGGTCCGCTGGGACACCTCGCCCAGCGAGGCGCCCGGGCCCAGGGCGATGCCCATCCTGCCGTTGCGGTCGCGCAGCAGGTTCGGCTCGCCGGGGACGGTGGGGGAGTCGTCTTCGGGGGTCTTCTCCGGGGACTTCGCCGAACCCGACGCGCTGGGGGAGCCCGAGGAGGAGGCGGTCGGCTTGTCCGTCGGCTCGTCGCCGCCGCTCATGAGGAAGAACGCCGTCCCCGCCGCCACCAGGACCACCGCGAGCGCCCCGCCGCCGATGGTCAGCAGCCGGCGCTTCTTGCGCTGCGCCTCGGTGGCGTCGGCCATGGCCTGCCAGTCCGGGGTGGGAGCGGCGCTGAAGGTCTCGGGTATCGGAGGCGGGAACGTTTCGTCCGCCACGGGCGGCGGCCCGAAGCCCTGCCCCTGAACCTGCTCCGGCTGGTAGGGGTTGGACTGCCCGGGCTGTGGATAGCCGTATCCACCGGAGGCGGGTCCGGGCTGGGGGCTGTTCGGGCGATCCATACCGTCAGTCATGGCACGGATGCTAGAACATCACCGGGATCCGGGAAGCCCCCGGACCGCCCCCGGCGACCCCCGGCCCCGTGAGGAACAAGGGTCAGCCGGGGAGCTGGATGATCGGGAAGCTGCCCGTCGCCGTCGGGGCGTGTTCCGGGAGCCAGAGGACCGCCACCGCGCCCGCGGCCGCACCCTCGGTCTCCGCGCCGCCCGGGGGGGCGACGTTGCGGAAGGTGAGGCGGGCGCCCAGGACGCGGGCCTGGCCCTCGGCGATGGTCAGCCCGAGCCCGTGGCCGACGCCCGCCCGGTCCGTGGAGCCGGTCCGGAAGCGGCTCGGGCCCTCCCGCAGCAGTGCCTCGGGGAAGCCCGGCCCGTGGTCGCGCACGCGCACGACCCGGCCCTCGATGTCGACCTGGATCGGCGCCTGCCCGTAGCGCGCGGCGTTGGCGAGGAGGTTGCCGAGGATCCGCTCCAGCCGGCGCGGGTCGGTGCTGACGATCTCGTCCGCGACGACCCGTACGGAGGCCTCCGGCATCAGCGCCGACACCCGCCGGGACACGAACTCGCCGAGCGCCACGTCCTGGAGCTCGGCCCGCTCGGACGCGCTGTCCAGCCGGGCCACCTCCAGGACGTCCTCGACCAGGGCCCGCATCGCCTGCGCGCGGTCGCGCACCAGTTCCGTCGGCCGGCCCGGGGGCAGCAGTTCCGCGGCCGTGAGCAGGCCCGTCACCGGGGTCCGCAGCTCGTGCGCGATGTCGGCGGTCACCCGCCGCTCGGCCTCCAGCCGCTGCTGGAGGGCGTCGGCCATGGCGTCGACCGCCCGCGCGAGGTCGTCCGTCTCGTCGCGTACGACACCGCCCACGGCGTCGCGCACGCGGACCTCGGGGTCCCCGTGCGCCACCCGCTGGGCGGCGGCCGCCGCCTTGCGCAGCCGGCGGGAGATCTGCCCGCCGATGAGCACGCCGAGCGCCGAGCCGCCGATCACGACGGCGAGGGAGCCGACGACCAGGGCCCGGTCCAGGTCCCGCACCATGTTCGCGCTCTCGCGGAACTGGTGGTGCATGGACAGCACCTGCCCGTTGCCGAGCGGAACGGCCGCCCACACCTCGGGGGCCCGCTTGGGGGTCTCCTGGATGTAGGTGCCGCGCCGCCCCGAGCGGGCCTTCTCGCGCAGCTCGGTGGGCAGCTCGGGGTCGTTGATCTTGGCGCCCCAGATGGGCTTGCGGCCGGCGTCGGGGGTGCGGGCGATGTACTGGACCCGCTCCAGCTCGGAGTCGCGGGCGCTCTCCAGCATCGACACGCGGGCGGCGCTGTGCACGACCAGGCTCAGGGCGAGCGCGGTGAGCGCGCCGACGGCGGCGATGGCGAGCGTGATCTTCCAGCGGATCCCCGTGCGCAGGGTGAAGCGCCTCATGCTGTGGTTCTCATGCCTTGAGCTTGTATCCGAAGCCGCGGACCGTCTCGATCCGGTCCTGCCCGATCTTGGTGCGCAGTCGCTGTACGTGGACGTCCACGACGCGGGTGTCGCCGCCCCAGTCGTAGTCCCACACCCGCTCCAGGAGCCGGTCGCGGGACAGGACGGTGCCGGGCGCGGAGGAGAACTCCAGCAGCAGCCGCATCTCGGTGGGGGTCAGGGCGACGGGGGCGCCGGCCCGGCGGACCTCCATGCCCTCGGTGTCGACCTCCAGGTCGCCGAAGGACAGCACCCCGCGCTCGTCGGAGCCGTCGCCGTCGGCGGGGCCGCCCGCGCCGTTCTGCGCGCCGCCCGCGTGTCCGAAGCGGCGCAGGACCGCGCGGATCCGGGCGACGAGGACGGAGCCGTCGAAGGGCTTGGTGACGTAGTCGTCCGCGCCCGCCTCCAGGCCCAGCACGACGTCGATGGAGTCGGCGCGCGCGGAGAGCATGATGACGGGGACGGTGGACTCGTCGCGGATGCGCCGGCACAGGCTCACCCCGTCCATGCCGGGGACCATCACGTCCAGCAGTGCGATGTCCGGCCGGTTCGCCCGGAAGGACTCCAGTCCGGACAGGCCGTCGGGCATGGCGGTGACCATGAACCCGTCGCGTTCCAGCGCCAGGGTCGTGGCCTCGCGGATGACGTCGTCGTCCTCCACGAACAGCACGTGGGTCTCGGCCATGCCCAGCATCACTCCGGTCGTTCGGTCTGCTTGTGCGGTCAGTTCTTGGGGGAGACGGCCGGAGCCGGCTGGCCCGCGCCGTCGCCGACGTTGCTGTACTCCGAGTGGACCCGGTCCTGCTCGGCGAACTTCTCCCCGTTCCAGTGGTACGTGATCACGTCCTCGCCGGAGGGGTAGGCGGCGGCGTCGCTCTTGCCGTAGACCGGTTTGCTGACCACCAGGTCGCCCCGGTCGATCTCGGCGTAGACGGGCGGCTGCTCGTCGGCGAAGACATTCTCGTACTTCCCGCCGTCCGACCGGTACACGTACGAGCCGCGGCCCAGGGCGTCGGCGCAGGACAGGACGTTGACGACGATGTCGACGACGGCGCTCCCGGTGATCTTCCCGTAGCTCACGTCGACCGGGTACTCCTTGCCCGTGCAGGGCTTGAGGTCCCGTTTGATCTCGGCGCTGACCTTGGGGTCCGCCTTCAGCAGGGCCACCGGGTCGACCTTCTTCAGCGGGTTGCCCGTCCCGGCCGCGGGGGAGTGGCCCGGGGCGACCGGACCGGAGGGCGCGGCGGCCGTCGGCTGGTTGTTGCGGGACACCGACTCCGTACGCGCGGGGCCGCCGTCGCGCAGGCCCGTGCCGCCGGTGGAGCAGCCGGCCGCGAACAGCACTGTGCCGACGAGGACGACCGTCCCCGCCGACGTCAGTACCAGCGAGCTTCTGCCGCTCAGGCTTTGGCCGTTCAGGCCGCGCACCGCTCCCGCCCCTCGTCACGCGTGGTGTGGTCACCGCGTTCGAGCGCACGCATGTCCAGGTCCCGGCTCTCCAGCTCCTGGCGGAGCCGGGCCAGTGCGCGGTGCAGTGTGCTCTTCACGGTTCCCGCCGACATTCCGAGCGCCGCGGCCGTCTCCTCGGTGCTCATCTGCTCCCAGTGTCGCAGCACCACGACGCTGCGCTGCTTGGGCGCGAGCACCTTGAGGATGTCCATGAGCAGGGCGCGGTCGGCGCGCTGGTCGGATCCGTCCTCGATCGAGGCGTCCGGGAGCTGCTCGGTGGGGACCTCGTCGAGCTTGCGGGCACGCCACCACTCGGTCCGCGTGTTGATCATGACGCGGCGCAGGTAGGCGTCGGCCAGGGACTTGTCGGCGATGCCGTCCCAGCGGCCGTACGTGCGCACGAGGGCGGTCTGGAGGAGGTCCTGGGCGTCCGTGGGGTCCGGGACCAGGCGGCGGGCGCTGCGCAGCAGGGCGTCCTGCCGCGTGCGTACGTACTCCTCGAATTCGAGTACATCTCCGTGCGCCATCTAGACCGCCTCCGCTGCCGTCCCCGTCACCCGCTGCGTCACCGCTGCCTTACGGATCCGACGGTACGGAGGGGTTGTCACGGCACTGTGCGGGTCAGCCTGCGGTGGGCGCACGGACACCCGTAGGTTGTGTAACAGTGCCCGTGAGCTGGGGTTTCCCAGCCCTAAACGGAATGGTGCAGTCAACTTCAGGCCCTTTTCGGGACCGCCCCCGCGATCACCCCTGCGGCAGCCGGTACATCCCCCGCGCGAGCGGCTCCACGAGCCCGTCCGACACCAGCCCGTCCAGCGCCCGGGCCCGCTGCACCGGCTCGTCCCACACCGCGTCCAGCTGCGCCTGCGCCACCGGCCCGCTCGCCTCGCGGAGCACGGCCAGCAGCCGGCCGCGTACCTGCCGGTCGGTCCCGGCGTACGTCTGCCCGCGCCGCGGCGGCCCGTCGTGCGCGGGCTTCCCGGCCAGCCGCCAGGCGCACAGCCCCGCGACGGGGCAGCGCACGCAGTCGGGGCTCTTGGCCGTGCAGACCAGCGCGCCCAGCTCCATCGAGGCCGCCGCCCAGCGGGCCGCCGTGGCCTCGTCCTGCGGCAGCAGCGCCCGGGCCAGGCGCCGCTCGGCGGCGGTGGTGGCGTTCGGCGGGTACTCGACGCCGGTCGAGGCACGGGCGAAGACCCGGCGCACGTTGGTGTCCAGCACCGCGTGCCGCTGCCCGTACGCGAAGGAGGCCACCGCGGCGGCCGTGTACTCCCCGATCCCGGGCAGCGCGAGCAACTGCGCGTGGTCGCGCGGCACGTCGCCGCCGTGCCGCTCCGTTATCGCCGCGGCCGCGCCGTGCAGGCGCAGGGCCCGGCGGGGGTAGCCGAGCCGTCCCCAGGCCCGTACGGCCTCGCCCGGCGCCTCGGCGGCCAGGTCGGCGGGCCGGGGCCAGCGGGCGAGCCACTGCTCGTACACCGGCAGGACCCGGCTGACGGGGGTCTGCTGGAGCATGAACTCGCTGACCATGACCCCCCAGGGGCCGGCCTCGGGGCGGCGCCAGGGCAGGTCACGGGCGTGCTCGTCGAACCACGCGATGACGGGCTCGTGCAATGCGGTCGCGGTCGCTGACGCGGTCGCGTTCGCGGTCGCGGGAGATGCGGGGGATGCGGCGGATGCAGTCATGTCAGGGGCATCCTGGCACGTTCTACCCCTGGCGTGCGGGGCCCGGACCGGTGAACCAGACGGCCGCGCGGATCCCGCTCCCCTGGACGGCGGCGATCACCCGGCTCATCGGGCCGGTCAGCAGCGCGACGGCGAGCGCGCCCAGCGAGGCGCCGAGCAGCAGGCCCATCCCCACGTCGTGCGGGTAGTGCGCGCCGACGAACACCCGGGAGAAGGCCATGAGGACCGCCATCGGCAGGGTCAGCACCGCGAGGCGCGGCACGGCCAGCGCCAGCGCCACGGCGGCTGCGCCCGCGATGGCGGAGTGGTTGCTGGGGAAGGACCAGTCCCCGTACGGCGGACACGGGAGCAGCGAGGCGGCCGCGCCCGCGACCGCCCGGCAGGGCCGCTCCTCGTTGATGGTCGACTTCACCAGCTCGGAGGCGACGTACACGAGCGCGGTGACCAGCGGCGCCAGCACGGCGCGCGCCACGGCCCGCGGATCACGCCGCCCGCGCGCCCGCCACCAGACGGCTATGTAGAGCAGGCCGAAGACCAGCAGCCCGTATTCCGTCCAGACCTCGAAGGCCGACTGCACCCAGTGGGGCGTGTCGTGGGCGAAGTCGGTGATGTCGCGGTAGAGGTCGGAGGTGTCCATGGTCACTGACCGTACTCAACCCCTGGTCGGGGCCCACGCCGGACCCTGGCCTGATCTTGCCGCTCCGGACCCGTCCCCCGAGATGATCATCGCCAAAACCCGTCGTATGCGCGGCATGTGGGGCACTGATCGCGGCACGAGTTCTCGTAAGGTTCGGTACGTGGGATCTCTGCGCAATCCGGTCGGGCCGCTTCCCTCCTCCATTTACTGGCGGCGAAGGGCTGTTCTGGCGTCCGTCGCCGCGCTCGTCGCGCTGCTCGCCGTATGGTTCGTCAGTTCCGGCGGGGGCGGCACGAGTACGAACGGCAAGGGCGGCGGCGACGGCTCCGGCCCGGTCCGCACGATCACCCCCGGCCCCTCCGGTTCCGGCCCGGCGATCAGTCAGGCGCCGGGCGGACGCGCGGAGTCGGGCTCCGGCGCGGGCTCCGCCTCCGGCTCGGACGGCGGCACGTCGAAGAACCCCGACCAGGGCGCCGGCTCCAACCCGGGCTCCTCCTCCGGCGGCGCGGGCGCCGCCCAGGCCCTCCCGGCGGACTCGCCCCTCCCCACCTGTGCGGCGAGCGCGATGCAGTGGGAGGTCAAGAGCGTGAAGAACGAGTACGAGACGAACGAGAAGCCGCGCCTCGAACTGATCGTCCGCAACGTTTCCGGCAGCACCTGCAAGGTCGGGCTCGGCCCGAAGCAGGCGGTCGTGACGATCTATCAGACGACCGGCGCCAAGCAGGTCTGGTCCTCGGCCGACTGCCCGTCGGGCCCGGGCAACGCGTACTTCCGCCTGCCGGCGCAGGGCGAGGCGAAGCAGTCGGTGGAGTGGGACCGGAAGCTGAGCGCGGCGGACCAGTGCCAGTCGCCTCCGGCGGGCACCCCGGCCCCGGACACGTACGTGGTCGAAGCCAAGTCCCCGGGCCTCCCGGTGGCCCGGACCTCCTTCGTCCTGAAGCAGGACTGACGGCGGGGCTGTCCCCGGCCGGTCAGACGTAGCGCTCCAGGATCGAGGACTCCGCGAGGCGGGACAGGCCCTCGCGGACGCTGCGCGCACGGGCCTCGCCGACACCGTCGACCGTCTGGAGGTCGTCGACGCTCGCAGCGAGCAGCTTCTGCAGCCCGCCGAAGTGCTCCACGAGCCGCTCGATGATCGCCCCCGGCAGCCTCGGCACCTTCGCCAGCAGCCGGTACCCGCGGGGCGACACCGCCGAGTCCAGGGTCTCCGGCGACCCCGTGTACCCCAGCGCCTTCGCGACGATCGCCAGCTCCAGCAGTTCCGGATGCGTCAGCGCGTCCAGCGCCGGCAGCGCCTCCTCCACCGTGCGGGAACGCTTCGCCGTCGGTTCCGGAACGTAGTCCCGGATCACCAGCTCCCGCTCCTGCTCGATGCCCACCGTCAGCTCGTCCAGCTGGAGCGACAGCAGTCGCCCGTCCGTGCCCAGTTCGACCACGTACTCGGCGATCTCGGTCGCGATCCGGCGGACCATTTCCAGCCGCTGGGCGACCGCGGTCACGTCGCGCACCGTGACCAGGTCCTCGATCTCCAGCGCCGACAGCGTCCCCGCGACCTCGTCCAGCCGCAGCTTGTACCGCTCCAGGGTGGCCAGGGCCTGGTTCGCCCGCGACAGGATCGCCCCGGACTCCTCCAGGACGCGCCGTTCACCGTCCACGTACAGGGCGATCAGCCGCATCGACTGCGACACCGACACCACCGGGAACCCGCACTGCTTCGACACCCGGTCCGCCGTGCGGTGCCGGGTGCCCGTCTCCTCCGTCGGGATCGACGCGTCCGGCACCAGCTGCACGCCGGCCCGCAGGATCTTCGTCAGGTCCTTGTCGAGGATGAGCGCGCCGTCGAGCTTGCACAGCTCCCGCAGCCGCGTCGCGGTGAACTCCACGTCCAGGACGAAGCCGCCGGTGCACATGGCATCGACCGTCTTGTCCATGCCGAGGACGATCAGCCCGCCGGTGTTGCCGCGGACGATCCGCTCCAGACCGTCACGCAGCGGCTGACCTGGTGCGACGGCACTCAGAGAGGCGCGCATCAACGCCTCGTGCTTGGAGCTCGCGCCCGACTTGCCGGATGCTGCTGCCCCGTCCTTGGCTGCCACTGCACTCCTCCGGTCGCGGGTTGCGCCGCCTGCCTAGGGCCGGGCGGACCAGCACAAAGTCTACCGGCGCCGCCTGCGCGCCCGCCGGGGCTTGGCCCGCCCCGCCGCGGCGGCAGCCCGTACGGCCCCGCTGACCTGCGCCCCCGCCCGCCGGGCGGACGCCCTTATTCCGCCCCGGCCCGGTCCGCCGCCCGCTCCTTGGCCGGCGTACGGGACCGGCCGCGCGGCAGGACCCGCAGCGCGTCGCCCATGTCCGCGACCTCGGTCACCTTCATCCCCGCCGGGACCTTCCCCGGGTCCGCCGGCACCAGCGCGTGCGTGAACCCGAGCCGGTGCGCCTCGGCGAGGCGCCGCTGCACGCCGGTCACCCGCCGCACCTCGCCGGCCAGCCCGACCTCACCGATGGCGACGAGGTTCTTCGGCAGCGGTACGTCACTCGCGGCGGAGGCCAGCGCCAGCGCGATCGCCAGGTCGGCGGCCGGCTCCGTCAGCTTCACCCCGCCCACGGTCGCGCTGTAGATGTCCCGCTTGCCCAGCGCGGTGATCCGGCCGCGCTGCTCCAGCACCGCCAGCATCATCGAGACGCGCGAGGTCTCCAGGCCGGAGGTGGTGCGGCGCGGGGAGGGGATCTGCGAGTCCACGGTCAGCGCCTGCACCTCCGCGACCAGCGGGCGCTTGCCCTCCAGCGTCACGGTCAGGCAGGTACCGGGCACCGCCTCGGCGCGCCGGGTCAGGAACAGCCCGCTGGGGTCGGCGAGCCCGGTGATCCCCTCGTCGTGCAGCTCGAAGCAGCCGACCTCGTCGGTCGCCCCGTACCGGTTCTTCACGCCGCGCACCAGGCGCAGCCGGGCGTGCCGGTCGCCCTCGAAGCTGAGCACCACGTCCACCAGGTGCTCCAGCAGACGGGGGCCGGCGATGGCGCCGTCCTTGGTGACGTGGCCGACGAGGAGGGTGGCCATGCCCCGCTCCTTCGAGGCGCGGATCAGCGCCCCGGCCACCTCCCGGACCTGGGCCATGCCGCCGGGTGCGCCGTCGATCTCGGGGGAGGCGATGGTCTGGACGGAGTCCAGGACCAGCAGCGAGGGCTGCACGGCGTCGAGGTGGCCCAGTACTGCGGACAGGTCGGTCTCGGCGGCGAGGTAGAGGTGGTCGTCGAGGGCCTTGATCCGGTCGGCCCGCAGCCGCACCTGGCTCGCCGACTCCTCGCCGGTGACGTACAGGGTGCGGTGGTCGCTGCTGGCGGCCTTCGCGGCGACGTCGAGCAGCAGCGTCGACTTGCCGACGCCGGGCTCGCCCGCGAGGAGCACCACCGCGCCGGGGACGAGGCCGCCGCCCAGGACGCGGTCCAGCTCGTCGACGCCGGTGCTGCGGGCGGTCGCCGTCCTGCCGTCGACCTGGGCGATCGGCAGCGCGGCGGTGGTGACGCGGCCGGCCGCGGTGGTCCGCACGGCGGGCGCGCCCATCTCTTCGACGGTGCCCCACGCCTGGCACTCCGGGCAGCGGCCGAGCCACTTGACGGTCGTCCAGCCGCACTCCGTGCAGCGGAAGGACGGACGGTCCTTGGCGGATGAGCGAGCGGTACGGGCAGCCATGCCGCCCACGGTAACCGGCCCCGCTGACAACGCGGTGCCGGCCGGGCGTCAGGGGCGCGGTCAGCATGGCGTGAATCTGTTCACCCGTAAGGGCTAAAACTGGTGAAGGCTTCCGGAGCGTCACCGGCGTGCCGCCTACCTTCGCCAGGTGGACAGCAGCGACCAGGGAGACCCCGCATCACACACCGGCGCACACCGGGCGCACAGGCGCACGCCCCGAGCAGGGGCGGCTGAGCCGGAGGGGGCGGCCGGGGTGGATGTGGCGCCTGTGGCGACGCCAGGCCCGGCCGGGACGAGGGCACCGGAGTGCCCCGCGGACCGGGAGGACCCGGAGCCGCCGCCCTTCCGGTACGAGCCCTACCTCGACGGTCTGTTCACCTACTGCCTCTCCGTCCTGTGCGACCACGACGCCGCCACCGACGTGCTCGGCGACGTCCTCGCCGTCGCCGACCGGCACCCCGGCCGATGTCCCGACGAGGGCGACCGCCGGGCCTGGCTGTACGCCCTCGCCCGCTGGGGCTGCCTGCGCCGGCTCGCCGAACAGCGGTGCGCCCGGCAGGGGGCGCATTCCGCCCGGCGCACGCCGGAGCACATCCACCCCGAACGTGCGCCCCAGGCGCACCGCCCGCACAGCTCCCTCGACGTGAGCGCCTACCGCCGCACCGAGCTCGCCCGGCTCGCCTGGCCCGAGGCCGCCGGTACCACACCCGAGCAGCGCGAGGCCCTCGAACTCGCCGTCCGCCACCGCCTCGGCATCACCGAACTCGCCGCCGTCCTCGGCACCGCCGCCGCCACCGCCCGCGAGCTGCTGTCCGCCGCCGCCTGCGAGGTGGAGCGCACCCGCGCCGCCCTCGCCGTCGTGGAGACCGGCAACTGCCCGGCCGTCTCCCGCCTCACCGGCGAGGACGGCGACCGCGACGTCCTGCTGTCCAGCACCCTGCGCGCCGAGCTCGTCCGCCACGTCGACGACTGCCCGCGCTGTCGCCGCGTCGCCGAACGCGTCGGCGTCGCCGGGCCCTGGCCCGGCTCCGGCGGCCTGCACGCCGCGCTCCCCCTCGTCCCCGCCCCCCGGGGCGCCGTCCGCGCGGCCATGCTGCGCTCCGGCCGGCGCCGCGGCGGCCGCCCCGGCCCGCGCTTCCACCGCACCGGCTTCCCCATGGACCCCAAGGACCGCGCCGCCCGCCGTGACCGGCTCCGGGCGCGGGCCGTGACCACCACCGTCGTGGCCACCGTCGTCGCCGCGCCCGTACTCGCGCTGTGGGCCGCGTACCGGGGCGCCCCCACCATCGGCGAACCCGTCGGCGGCGACGGCACCCGCATCTCCGCCAGCGAGTCGAAGATCCCGCCGCCGCTGGCCGGCGGCCGCCCGCTCACCGCGTACGAGAACACCGGCAACACCGCCCGCACCACCGGCGAGCCCGGCTTCGCCTCCGGCAGCGCCGCCCCCGACGTCTCCGTCGAGGTCATCAGCAGCGGCGCGCCCGCCACCCCGGACGCCGCCGGCCCCGGCGCCCCCGGCCGCCTCACCGTCTCCGCCGCCACCCGCGGCGGCACCACCCTGCTCACCCTCGGCGCGTCCGGCGGGAGCCGCGTCGACTGGCGGCTCTGGTCGGACGCGCCCTGGCTGCGCGCGAGCCAGACGGCGGGCACGCTGGCCCCCGGAGAATCGGTCACCCTGCGGATCACCGTCGACACCGCGGCCCAGCCCGTCGGCGCCTGGACCGCCCGCGTCGGCGTGGACCCGGCCGGAGCGGTCGTCTCCCTCTCGGGCCGCGGCCGCCCCGCACCCACCACCGACCCGACCACGCCGGCCCCGGACCCCACCCCGACGCCCACGCCGACCCCGACGCCCACGCCGACCCCGACGCCCACGCCGACCCCCACCCCGACGCCGACTCCCACGCCGACCCCGACCCCGACCCCGAGCCCGACGGAGCCCGCGACCCCGGCACCCTCGTCGGACCCAGGAGGAACGGTTTCCCCGGCCCCGGCACCGCCCACGCCCTAGCGCCGGGGGGGCGGGGGCTGCGCCGTACCGCCGGGGGCTACGCCGGGTCGGCCGGGTGCGGGGCCATCGGCAGCAGCGACGCCAGCCGCGCCTCGCACAGCTTCACCAGCTCCGCGTACGCCTCCGCACCCATCAGCTCCGTCAGCTCCGCCCGGTACGACACGTACACCGGCTCCCCGGCCCCGTGCGCGGACGTCGCCGACGTGCACCACCAGTGCAGGTCGTGCCCGCCCGGCCCCCACCCGCGCCGGTCGTACTCACCGATCGACACCTGCAGCACCCGCGTGTCGTCCGGCCGGTCGATCCAGTCGTACGTACGCCGGATCGGCAGCTGCCAGCACACGTCCGGCTTCGTCTCCAACGGCTCCTGCCCGCTCTTCAGCGCCAGGATGTGCAGCGAGCAGCCCGCCCCGGCGGGGAAACCGGGCCGGTTCAGGAAGATGCACGCGCCGTCCCAGCGGCGGGTCTGCTTCTCCCCGTCGTCGTCGAGCTGCGTCCAGCCGCTCTCGCTGCCGACGTCGTGGAACTGCCACAGCTCCGGAGTCAGCCGCGCCACGTGCTCGGCGACCCGCTTCTCGTCGTCCTCGTCGGAGAAGTGCGCGCCGAGCGTGCAGCAGCCGTCATCGGCCCGGCCCGCCTGGATGCCCTGGCAGCCGCGGCCGAAAATGCACGTCCAGCGCGACGTCAGCCAGGTCAGATCGCAGCGGAAGACCTGCTCCTCGTCGGCGGGATCGGGGAACTCCACCCAGGCCCGGGGGAAGTCGAGTCCCTTCTCGTCCGCCACTTTGCCCTTGCTCTTCTTCGACTGGTTCTTGCTGGCCTTCTTCGTATTTGGCACAAACACCAGCCTAAGCGCCCCTTCCTCCATCGCCCCGCGTTCGGCCCAGTAGCGTTTCCCGTATGAGACTCGGTGTCCTGGATGTGGGTTCGAACACGATCCATCTGCTGGTGGTGGACGCGCACCCCGGCGCGCGCCCGCTGCCCGCGCACTCCCACAAGGTGCAGCTGCGGCTCGCGGAGCTGCTCGACGAGCGCGGCGCGGTCAGCCCGGAGGGCGTCGAGCGCCTGGTCTCGGTCATCGGCGACGCCGTGCAGGCCGCCGAGGACAAGGGCTGCGAGGACGTCCTGCCCTTCGCGACCAGCGCGGTGCGCGAGGCCCCCAACGCCGACGAGGTCCTGGCCCGGGTCAAGGCCGAGACCGGTATCGAGCTGCCGGTGCTCAGCGGCGAGGACGAGGCCCGGCTGACCTTCCTGGCGGTCCGCCGCTGGTTCGGCTGGTCGGCGGGCAAGCTGCTGGTCCTCGACATCGGCGGCGGCTCGCTGGAGATCGCGTACGGCATCGACGAGGACCCGGACGCCGCCGCCTCCCTCCCCCTGGGCGCGGGCCGCCTCACCTCGGCCTGGCTCCCGGGCGACCCGCCGGACCCGGCGGACGTGAAGGCGCTGCGGCGGCACGTACGGGCGCAGATCGCCCGCACGGTCGGAGAGTTCAGCCGCTTCGGGCCGCCGGACCACGTGGTGGCCACGTCGAAGACCTTCAAGCAGCTGGCCCGCATCGCCGGCGCGGCTCGCGAGGCCGACGGCCTGTACGTCCAGCGCGACCTGACGCGGAAGTCCCTGGAGGAGTGGGTCCCCCGCCTGACGACGATGACCACGGCGGAACGCTCCACCCTCCCGGGCGTCTCGGAGGGCCGCGCCTCCCAGCTCCTGGCGGGCGCCCTGGTGGCGGAGGCGGCGATGGACCTCTTCGGCGTGGACACCCTGGAAATCTGCCCCTGGGCCCTGCGGGAGGGCGTCATCCTCAGACGGCTGGACCACTTGCCGTAGGGGGTACGGGGGCCAGGGCGCGGGCCCGCGATCGCCCCCGCGAGGCGTCGGGGGCGGGCGGTGGCTGCCCACCCGCCTCCCCGAGCGGGGCGGGGTCGGAGAAGCGGCGGGGCCAGGCCAGGGCGGACACCGACAGCAGGCCGGGACCCGAGACGGCGGGGCCCCAGCCGCCCGGTCTCAGAGAGGGGCTGGGGGCTTCCCGTCAGTCCCACTGTCTTTCCGGTTCGGGCCGCCCTGTCAAGGGCGCTCCTTCGTCGCGTCGCTTCGCGATCGCCTGCGGCGACCCTTGACAGGCCGTCCCGCCCCGGAAAGACAAGGACTGTCGGGAAGCCCCCAGAGGAACGGTCCGGTCGATCCTTGACCATCCGGCTCCCTCAGCGATGAGCCGGGCGGTCGGGCCCCGGCAGGCCGGGCATCCGGCGGCCTCATCGTCCTGATTCCGGGTCGGGGGCGCGTCCACCCGCCCGAAAGGCCGATCAGATCGTCCTGCGGAACCCCCAAGCGCCCCAGATCGCTACGCGCTCCTCTTTCCTCAGCGTCCGACGGCCGTCCTGGGCTGGGATGCCCTGCCGGTTGGCATGTGGCGCAGGAACCGCGGCTCGGGCCCCGTTCGTCGGCGGACCCGGTCTCACCCCTCAGACGGCCATCACGTTGGCGGCTGCGGTGGTGAACTCGCGGCCGGACGCGTCCCGGATGTAAGCCAGTTCCACCCAGTGCTCCCAATGCGCCGAGTCCGAGACGTTCTCGTTGATCACGGCCATCAGCTCCCCCTCCACCCCCGACGCGATGTCGCGCACGCGACGGCGCAGGAGCTGGTGGGGCACGTACTCGTACCGCTCAGCACTCATCGGACGGCGACTCCTCGCCGAGGGTGGCGACGAAGCGCTTCCAGCCCTTCCGCGCGCGTTCGAGGAGTTCCCGGCTGGGCTCGGGGCCGTCTGATGTGTCGATTCCGAGGACCCCGCGGGGGCGGCTTTCGGTGGTGCGGCTGGTCATGGGTCGGTCGCTCCCTGCCGTTGTCAGCGGGCGGCCAACAGCCGCCCGTCACTGCGTGATGTCAAGAGGTAACCGCGCGCACCCCCGCCGCGGGTACCGTGGGGGAGTCGGAGAAGCATGCACGTCATGCACGTGTGGGGAGTTGTCATGGCTCGACGCTCACGTACACCCAACACCGGTCTGAGCACCCTCCTTGAGCAGGCCGGATGGTCGAGAAGCCAGTTCGCCTCGATCGTCAACCGCGTCGGCGCGGAGGCCGGGCTCGTCCTCACGTATGGGCAGCCCGCCGTGTCCCAGTGGGTGGCGGGCCACCAGCCGCGGCCCCGGGTCAGGGCTCTGATCATCGAGGCGTTCGAGCGGAAGCTGGCCCGGCCGGTCACCTACGCCGAGGCCGGACTCATGCCGCCGGGGGCAGCGGGGGACGAGGACTCCGTTCGAGAACTGGTCGAGTTGGGGCGGGCCGACATGGACCCCTCGCGGCGGCGGGTGATCGCGGCGGGTGTCTTCTCCGCAGCCCTCGCCATCCCCCTCTTCCCGACCCTGGCGCGGGCCGACAGCCCCGAGCCGATAAGGCCCGGCAAGGCGACGACGAGGGTCGGGCAGGCGCAGGTGGACGCCGTGGCGGCGATGACGGACAGGATCGCCGACATCCTCGACGAGCTCGGTGCCGGGCACGCGCGGCCGATGGCGGCGGCCTTCCTCGTCAATACGGTCGGGCCGTGGCTCAAGGCCGAGGCCGCGGCGCCGGTGCGGCGGAGTCTGCTCGCGGCCGCCTCCGACCTCGTCTACCTCACCGGGTGGATGGCGATGTACGAGCGCCAACACCGGCTGGGGCAGGACTACTACGTGTCCGCGCTCAAGCTCGCCGGGGAGGCGGAGGACCACGTCACGTACTGCCGCACCCTGCGCGGGATGTCCCTCCAGGCCTCCAACCTCGGCTACGGCCGCCGGGCCCTGGAGCTCGCGGACTCGGCGGCCGAGGCCGCCCCCGCCGCCGGTCCTCGCTTGGTTGCGTTCCTGCGCGGGCAGCAGGCGCATGGCGCGGCGATGGTGGGCGACAAGCGGCAGGCCTTCGCCCGGCTGCGGGAGGCCGAGGAGGCGCTCGCCCGGGCCGACGACCGGCGGGAGTCGGTGGGCGGGTACGACAGGACGGCGTACCTGTTCCACGTTGCGCACGTGCTGAACGAGACCAAGGACGTCCCTGGGTCGGTCCGTACGCTGCGGGAATCGATCCGGGTCCAGCCGGCGCAGGAGCGCCAGGGCCGCCTGCACGCGTACGGGCTGCTGGCGCAGAGGCAGCTGTCGATCGGGCACGTCGAGGCGGCGTGCGAGTCGTGGGGTCGGTTCCTGGACGAGTACGAGGTGCTCTCCTCGGCGCGCGGGGACGAGCACTTCGAGGTGATGAACCTCCGCCTCCGCCCCCACGCCTCCGTCCGCGCGGTCCGCGACCTACGTGAGCGCGCCCAGGCGGTGGGCGCGCTCAAGGGCTGATGCGGTGCCGGGCTATGCCGTCCTCGCGTGGTGCCAGGTCCTCGTCGGGGAGCTGCAGCGCGCCCGCCTGCGCGTGTCAGGGTGCGGACGTCCTCGCCCGCGGCGCGGTTGCGGCGGGTTGTCGAGCAGGTATCGCTGTCCTTCCGTCGGCGGGGCGTCGAGGATCCGGACGCGTTCGAACCTCTTGCCCAGCGCGACCTGCTCGCGCCGGTCGGTGCACCACGGGTCGGCGAGGGTGGTGAATTGCGGCACGGGCGGCGGTCCTTCGGGATGGCGGCTTACACGGCGGACTGCATGGATGCGCTGAACGCGGCCGTCGGGATCGCGAAGTGCCAGGCGAGGTCGCGCGTCTGGCAGGCGGCGAGGACGGTCTCAGGGTTCTCGCTCACCCGTACTCCAAGGGTGTTGCCGTCCGCGTCGAAGGCGAACGTGACCACCGTCCGGGAGTCGAAGAGCCAGAAGTCGAAGTCCGGCAGGCCCCGGCGTACGGCTTCGGTGCGGGTGAGGACGTGGATGTCCTCCCCCGCCTCGACGTTCCCCGCAGCGGTCGCCAGCAGGTAGCGCTGGCCGTCCGTCGGCGGGGTGTCGACGAGCCGGACGCGCTCGAAGCGCTTGCCGGCCTCGGCGGCCTTCCGGACGAGGGCGTGCCAGGGCACGTCGGGTTCGTAACCGAAGGCGGAGCCTTCCTGCCAGCGTTTCCACCGCTCGCCCGCGCGGTCCACGGCGTACGCGCGCTGGGTCTCCAGCCGCCAGGCGGTGTGCTCGAACTCCTCGAAGTAGTGGACCACGGCATCGAAGGGGATCAAGGGGGCCATGCTGCTCCGTCCCGGCGGCTGGTCAGGGGCTCCAGGATGGTGGGCGCGGTCGCAGGGAGTGGGGCGGATCGTCGCAGATTGCTCGATTCCGTCGTGCGTGGCCGATTCACTCGCCTCCGGGACGGGTGCCGTACGCGTTGATGTGAAAAGTATGACGGGACCGGGTTTGTGTGCCAGGGTCGCGGTGGGGGGACCGTAATCTGGCTCCGTGGTCCGTAATCCGAGCAGCAGTGCCCCGAAAGTCGCCCTGTCCACCGCCTCCGTCTACCCGGAGTCCACGGCGACGGCCTTCGAGATCGCCGCCCGTCTCGGCTATGACGGCGTCGAGGTCATGGTGTGGACGGACCCGGTCAGCCAGGACATCGAGGCCCTGCGCCGGCTGTCGGACCACCATCAGGTGCCGATCCTCGCCGTGCACGCGCCCTGCCTGCTGATCACGCAGCGCGTGTGGTCCACCGACCCCTGGACCAAGCTCCAGCGGGCCCAGGCCGCCGCCGAGAAGCTGGGGGCGTCGACCGTCGTCGTGCACCCGCCGTTCCGGTGGCAGCGGCAGTACGCGCGTGACTTCGTCACCGGGATCTGGCGGATGGCGGACGAGACGGACGTGCGGTTCGCCGTCGAGAACATGTACCCGTGGCGCTACCGCGACCGCGAGATGCTCGCGTACGCGCCCGAGTGGGACGTGACCAAGGACGACTACCGGCACTTCACCGTCGACCTGTCGCACACCGCCACCGCCCGCACCGACGCCACCGCCATGATCGACCGGATGGGCGACCGGCTCGCCCACATCCACCTCGCCGACGGCAACGGCTCGGCGAAGGACGAGCACCTCGTCCCCGGCCGCGGTACGCAGCCCTGCGCCGAGATGCTCGCCGGCCTGGCCCGCAGCTCCTTCGACGGGCACATCGTCATCGAGGTCAACACGCGGCGCGCCATGTCCTCCGCCGAGCGCGAGGCCGATCTCGCCGAGGCGCTGGCCTTCACCCGCCGGCATCTGGCGGTCGGGCACCGATGAGCGGCGCCGAGCCCGCCAGGCGGCGGCGCGGTCCCGGGCGGCCCCGGCAGGACGAGGCCGAGGAGGGGCCCGGTACGCAGGAGCGCATCCGCCTCGCGGCCCGCGAGGTGTTCGCGGAGCGCGGCTACGACAAGACCTCCGTGCGCGGCGTCGCGAAGGTGGCGGGGGTGGACCCGGCGCTGGTGCACCACTACTTCGGCAGCAAGGACGAGCTCTTCGCCGCCGCCATCGAGGTCACCATGGAGCCCGCCCTGGTGGTCCCGGCCGTCCTCGGCGAGGGCCCGGACGGGGTCGGGGAGCGGCTGGCCCGCTATTTCCTGGGGGTGTGGGAGAACCCGGTCACGCGCGCCCCGCTGCTCGCCGTGATCCGCTCCGCGCTCACCCACGAGCAGGCCGCGAAGGTGCTGCGGGGCCTGATCCTGCGCCGGGTGCTGGAGCGGGTGGCCGCCGACCTCGACGTGCCGGAGCCGACGTTCCGCGCCGAGCTGGCGGCCTCGCACATGATCGGGATCGCGTTCCTGCGGTACGTCGTCCGGATCGAGCCCCTCGCGTCCGTGGACCCGGAGGAGATCGTGGCGCTGGTGGCCCCGACGCTCCAGCGCTACCTCACCGAGGCCTGAGCGGAGGGGTGACCGAGGAGCGACCCCGCCGTCCCGGCATCCGGACCGGGTGTCCGGATCGCGGGCGTTGGGCGTAGCCTCGTAACCGAGCCATATCCGCAGTCGCGGCTGACCGTACGCGCAGCCGCACTCATGGGGAGTGAAACCGCATGCCCGAGCTGAGGTCCCGCACCGTCACCCACGGCCGCAACATGGCAGGCGCTCGTGCGCTGATGCGCGCGTCGGGCGTAGCGAGCGAGGACATCGGCAAGCCGATCATCGCGGTCGCCAACTCCTTCACCGAGTTCGTCCCCGGCCACACCCACCTGGCCCCCGTCGGCCGCATCGTCTCCGACGCGATCCGCGCCGCCGGCGCCATCCCGCGCGAGTTCAACACGATCGCCGTCGACGACGGCATCGCCATGGGCCACGCCGGCATGCTGTACTCCCTGCCCTCCCGCGACCTCATCGCCGACAGCGTCGAGTACATGGTCGAGGCGCACTGCGCCGACGCCCTGATCTGCATCTCCAACTGCGACAAGATCACCCCGGGCATGCTGATGGCCGCGATGCGCCTCAACATCCCCGTCGTGTTCGTGTCCGGCGGCCCGATGGAGGCCGGCCAGGCCACCCTCGTCGACGGCACCGTCCGCAAGCTCGACCTGATCGACGCCATGGTCGACGCCTCCAACGAGAACGTCTCGGACGCGGACGTCCTGCGCATCGAGGAGAACGCCTGCCCGACCTGCGGCTCGTGTTCCGGCATGTTCACCGCCAACTCGATGAACTGCCTCGCCGAGGCCATCGGCCTGGCCCTCCCCGGCAACGGCTCCGTCCTCGCCACGCACACCGCCCGCCGCGCCCTGTACGAGGACGCCGGCCGCACGGTCGTGGAGATCACCAAGCGCTACTACGAGGACGGCGACGAGTCCGTCCTGCCGCGCAACATCGCCACCCGCGAGGCCTTCGAGAACGCCATGGCCCTGGACATCGCCATGGGCGGCTCGACCAACACGATCCTGCACCTGCTGGCCGCCGCGCAGGAGGCGGGCCTGGACTACGACCTCAAGGACATCGACGCCGTCTCGCGCCGCGTCCCCTGCCTGGCCAAGGTCGCCCCGAACGTCGCCCCCGGCGGCACCTACTACATGGAGGACGTGCACCGCGCCGGCGGCATCCCCGCCATCCTCGGCGAGCTGCACCGCGGCGGGCTCCTCAACAAGGACGTCACCACCGTCCACTCCCAGGGCCTGGAGGACTGGCTCGCGAAGTGGGACGCCCGCTCCGGCACGGCGTCCGAGGAGGCCATGGAGCTGTGGCACGCGGCCCCCGGCTGCGTCCGCTCCGCCACCGCCTTCTCCCAGTCCGAGCGCTGGGAGACCCTCGACCTCGACGCCGAGGGCGGCTGCATCCGCTCCGTGCAGCACGCGTACTCCAAGGACGGCGGCCTCGCCGTCCTGCGCGGCAACATCGCGGTCGACGGCTGCGTCGTGAAGACGGCCGGCGTCGACGAGTCGATCTGGACCTTCGAGGGCCCGGCCGTCGTCTGCGAGTCGCAGGACGAGGCCGTCGACAAGATCCTCCGCAAGGAGATCCAGCCGGGCGACGTCGTCGTCATCCGCTACGAGGGCCCGCGCGGCGGCCCCGGCATGCAGGAGATGCTCTACCCGACCTCCTTCCTCAAGGGCCGCGGCCTGGGCAAGGTCTGCGCGCTGGTGACGGACGGCCGGTTCTCCGGCGGCACCTCGGGCCTGTCCATCGGCCACGCCTCCCCGGAGGCGGCCTCGGGCGGCAACATCGCGGTCGTGGAGGACGGCGACCGGATCCGCATCGACATCCCGAACCGGTCGATCGAGCTGCTGGTCGACGAGGCCACGCTGGCCGCCCGCCACGAGGCCCTCGGCGGTGTCTACGCCCCGAAGACCCGCGAGCGCACGGTCTCGGCGGCGCTGCGCGCCTACGCGGCGATGGCCACCAGCGCCGACAAGGGCGCGGTCCGCGACGTCTCGAAGCTGGGCTGAACCCGACCGGACCCCGCCGGGCGCATCACCACCCGGCGGGGTTCCGTGCGTCCTCTCTTCGACGCGCTCCTCGCACCGCTCGGCGCCGGGGCGCCCCCCGGGCTTCGGAGCGCTGCGCCGGACCTCCGTCCGGCGTCTCCGGCCCTCACCACCCGGCGGGGTTCCGTGCGTCCAGGGCGAAGACCGTTCCGTCGGGGGCGGAGGAGTAGACCCGGCCCTCGGCGACGACCGGTGCGGGCAGGGTGGCGCTGAAGGTGCCCTGGGCGGCGGCCATCCGGGGCTTGGTCTGCCCGAGGAGCCGCCCGGCGGCGGCGTCGACGGCCAGGAGCCGGCCGTCCCCTGCCGACAGGTAGACCCGGCCGTCCGCGGCCACGGGCCGGGAGGCGTTGGCCGCCCCCGTCTCCAGCCTCCACTGCTCCCGTTCGGGACCGACCGAGACGAGCCCTCCACCGGTACCGAAGGCGTAGACGGTGCCGTCGGCCCCGACGGTGGCGTCCGCGTCGAACAGCGGGGCCGGCAGCTGCACCCGGCGCACCGCACGGGTCGCCGCGTCCACGCGTACGACGCCGCCGGCCTTGCCGGTCGCGTCGCTGTCCAGCAGGAGCACCGTCCCGCGTGCGGTACCGACCGGCCTCAGCCTGCCCGTGGCCCGGGTCTGCCAGCGCACGGACCCGGTCGCCGGGTCGATCTCCGAGAGCTGCGTCGACCCGCCGTCGGCGGCCGCCGAAGCCACGTAGAACGCGGGAGTGCCCGAGGCGCCGGGGCCGCCCCACCAGACGGATCCGGTCCCGCCGATCCGCCGGTTCCAGCGCTGGGCGCCGCTCGCCCCGTCGAGACCGGTGACGTTCCCGTCGGCCGCCACCGTGACCGCGTACGGGCCCGCGGCCACCACCTGCGTGCCGCCGGGCAGCCTGCGCTGCCAGCGTTCCCTGCCCGTGGCGGGGTCCAGGGCCTGGAGCAGTTCGCTGCCGGGCACCGTCACGAGGACCGATCCCCCCGCATGGAGCGGGGCGCCGACGGCGGTGACGCCCTGGCCCGGGGTCTTCGCGGGTACCGACCAGCCGGGTGAGCCGTCGGCGAGGGCGAGACGGGCGGCGGCCAGACCCCGCCCCGAGCAGTAGAGGCCGCCCGCGCCGTCCGCCGCACCGGCCGTGCCGGGGCCGACCGTGCAGGAGACCTGGGCGCTGCCGGGGGACGCCGTCCACGGCGAGAAGGCCTTCCCCGTCGTCCCGGCCGGCTCGGCGGCGGGCTGACCGGGAGTTCCGCCACCGGACCCGAACTGGAGGTAGCCGCCGACCGCTCCCGCCGCCAGCAGCAGCCCGATTCCGGCCGCCAGCAGCGCCCGTTTCCGGCGGCGCGGGCGAGGCCCAGGGGGCGCGTCCCCGGCCAGGGGCATGATCAGCTGTCGCTGGTGGGTGAGCTCCTCGTCCGCCATCCCCTCGTCCGCCACCGGCCTCCGGGGCTGCGGTATGAACGCCTGGGTGTCCTCGCCGGTCGGGTACGCGAGGGCGCGCACCTCCGCGATCAGCGCCTCGGCGGTCGGCCGCTCGGCCGGATCCTTGGCCAGGCACCGCGCCACGACCGGCACGAGCGCGTCCGGCAGCCCCGTCAGGTCGGGCTCGCTGTGCACGACCTGGTACGCCACGAGGTAATGGCTGTCGGAGTCGAAGGGCCCGCGCCCGGTCGCCGCGTGCACCAGCACCGCCCCCAGCGCGAACACGTCCGCGGCCGTCCCGACCTCCCGCGGCCGCTGGAACTGCTCCGGGGCCATGAACGGCGGGGTCCCGATCAGCTTGCCGGTCTCCGTCCGCAGGTCGCTGTCGGACGGGCGGGAGATGCCGAAGTCGATGACCCGCACCCCGTCCGGGGCCATCAGGACGTTGCTCGGCTTCAGGTCCCGGTGCACCACCCCGGCCCGGTGGATGTCCCGCAGCGCCTCCGCCAGCCCGGCCGCGAGCCGGGTCAGCTCGCCGGCGTCCAGCACGCGTTCGCGTACCCGCTCGGACAGCGTCGGGGCGTCGATGAACAGGGTGGCCATCCACGGCCGTTCGGCATCCGGGTCGGCGTCGACGACGGGAGCGGTGAAAGCGCCGCTGACCCTCCGCGCGGCCGCGACCTCCTGCCGGAACCGCGCCCGGAACTCGGGGTCCACCGCGTGCTGCGCGTGCACGACCTTGACGGCGAGTTTCAGCCCCGAGCTGGAAGCGGCCAGGTGGACGACGCCCATGCCGCCGGAGCCGAGTACGGATTCGAGCCGGTACTGCCCGGCGTACTCCGGAAACCCCGCGTAGTCCGCGCGCAGCGACTGCACCGCTCACCACCCCCGACGGAGCCTAGTCGATGGCCCATGGGAACATCCAAGGGCTTGCTGCCCTGCGCGCCTTGCGCGGAGCAACACCCATGGGGGGAGATTCCATATGTCCGTAGAGAACGATTCCAGCCAGATCGAGGCCCTCGCGGCCGCCGACTCGGGCTTCCAGTCCTACCCGACCGCCCCGGGCTACCGCGTCAACGTCCGCAGTGGCCCCGGTACGGGTTACGCGATCATCGACGCCATTCCTGTCGGCGGCTCCGTCACCATCCTCTGCCAGTGCCCCGGTACGACCGTCTCGGGCCCCTACGGGACGACGGACCTCTGGGACTGCATCGGCAACGGCCGCTTCGTCTCCGACGCCTACGTCCACACCGGCACCGACGGCTACGTCGCCGGCCGCTGCGGCTGACCCGGTAACCGCCCGGTCACCCGTTCTGCCAGGTGAGACACCCCCGGCGGTCGACCCGTCGGGGGGGATAATCGCGGTTGTGAGCGAAGAGCAGCGAGACCAGAGCGCCCCCGCCGAGCAGCCGCCCGCCGGGCCGCAGCCCGAGCCGATCCGGTTCTTCGGCACCACCTGGGTGGAGCACGACAACGGCTACGCCCTGCGCCGCGCCGCCGTCGCCGCCGGCTCGCTCGCCGCCGCCGTCATCGGCGCCTACCTCCTGCGCCTCGCCTACGAGGGCCTGGAGATCGGCAACGTCGGCCCCTTCCTCAGCATCTCCGTGATCGTGCTGTTCGCGATCGCCAGCTCCATCGCCTTCGCCAAGACCTGGGAGTCCTTCGGCCGCCGCCCCGCCCCGTCCTCCGACGAGGCCGCCCTCAAGGGCCTGAAGGCGATCGGCTTCATCGGCTCCCTCCTCGCCTACTTCCTGCGCAGCCTCACCGAGGCCCCCGGCGAGAAGCTGCACCGCGCCGAGTACGAGCGCGCCGCCGCCGAATACACCCGCCGCCGCACCGCCCGTACGGGCAACCCGGCCGCCCGCCGCCGCCCCAAGCGCAAGAAGTAACCCCCACCCCGAGCCGTCCGGCCGATTGACGCCCCGGCACGGCCAGGAGCATTATTCATCACATGATGAATAACCCGCCGGAGGCGCCCCCTCCCGCCATCCACGCCCACGACCTCACCGTCCGCCGCGGCACCGGCCGCACCCCCCGCACCGTCCTCGACGGCATCGCCTTCGACGTCCCCCGCGGCCGCATCACCGGCCTCCTCGGCCCCTCCGGCTGCGGCAAGTCCACCCTCATGCGCAGCGTCGTCGGCACCCAGGCCCACGTCACCGGCACCCTCGACGTCCTCGGCCGCCCCGCCGGCCACCCCGAGCTCCGCTCCCGCGTCGGCTACGTCACCCAGGCCCCCTCCGTCTACGACGACCTCACCGTCCGCCAGAACCTCGACTACTTCGCCGCCGTCCTCGACCCCAGACGCGCCGCCGCCGACCGCCGCCGCGCCGCCGTCGACCAGGCCATCGCCGACGTCGACCTCGCCGGCCACACCACCGCCCTCGCCGGCAACCTCTCCGGCGGCCAGCGCAGCCGCGTCTCCCTCGCCGTCGCCCTCCTCGGCACCCCCGAACTGCTCGTCCTCGACGAACCCACCGTCGGCCTCGACCCCGTCCTGCGCCGCGACCTGTGGAACCTCTTCCACCACCTCGCCGCCACCCGCGGCACCACCCTCCTCGTCTCCTCCCACGTCATGGACGAGGCCGAGCGCTGCCACGACCTGCTCCTCATGCGCGAAGGCCGCATCCTCGCCCAGGACACCCCCGAAGCCCTCCGCACCCGCACCCACTGCGCAACCGTCGAAGAAGCCTTCCTCCGCCTCGTCGACGAGGCGAACGCGCACGCGAACCAGCACGAACCCACCAGGGAGACCCAGCGATGAACGGCGCCCGCACCCTCGCCACCGCCGCCCGCGTCCTGCGCCAGCTGCGCCACGACCCGCGCTCCATCGCCCTGATGCTGCTGGTCCCCGTCCTGATGCTGACCCTGCTCCGCTACGTCTTCGACGGCAGCCCGCGCACCTTCGACAGCATCGGCGCGTCCCTCCTCGGCATCTTCCCCCTCATCACGATGTTCCTCGTGACCTCGATCGCCACCCTCCGCGAACGCACCTCCGGCACCCTCGAACGCCTCCTCGCCATGCCGCTGGGCAAGGGCGACCTCATCGCCGGCTACGCCCTCGCCTTCGGCGCCGTCGCCGTCGTCCAGTCCCTCCTCGCCACCGGCCTCGCCCTCTGGCTCCTCGGCCTCGACGTCGTCGGCTCCCCCTGGCTGCTCCTCCTCGTCGCCCTGCTCGACGCCCTCCTCGGCACCGCCCTCGGCCTGTTCGTCTCCGCCTTCGCCGCGTCCGAGTTCCAGGCCGTCCAGTTCATGCCGGCCGTGATCTTCCCGCAGCTGCTCCTGTGCGGACTCTTCGCCCCGCGCGGCACCATGCAGCCCGTCCTCGAAGGCATCTCCGACGTCCTGCCCATGTCCTACGCCGTCGACGGCATGACCCAGGTCCTCACCCACACCGACATGACCGCCGACTTCGTCCGCGACGCCGTCATCGTCGCCGCCTGCGCCCTGCTCGTCCTCGCCCTCGGCGCCGCCACCCTCCGCCGCCGCACGCCCTGACCACGGAGCGGACACCCCCTCACCACCCCGTGGACGGATGCAAGGATGAGGGCGTACGTCTCCACGTTCGTTCGGCGAGGTGAATCGGGCATGACCCAGACAGTCGCAGTCCTCGGTACCGGCAAGATCGGCGAGGCCCTGCTCAGCGGGATGATCCGCGGCGGCTGGCCGGCGGCCAAGCTGCTCGTCACCGCCCGGCGCCCCGAGCGCGCCGCCGAGCTCCACACCCGCTACGGCGTCGAGGCCGTCAGCAACGCCGAAGCCGCCAAGCGCGCCGACACCCTCATCCTCACCGTCAAGCCGCAGGACATGGGCAAGCTCCTCGAAGAGCTCGCCCCCCACGTCCCCGCCGACCGCCTCGTCATCAGCGGCGCCGCCGGCATCCCCACCGCCTTCTTCGAGGAGCGGCTGGCCCCCGGCACCCCCGTCGTCCGCGTCATGACGAACACCCCGGCCCTCGTCGACGAGGCCATGTCCGTCATCTCGGCCGGCAGCCACGCCACCGCCGAGCACCTCGCCCACGCCGAGGAGATCTTCGGCGGCGTCGGCAAGACCCTGCGCGTCCCCGAGTCCCAGCAGGACGCGGCCACCGCCCTCTCCGGCTCCGGCCCCGCCTACTTCTACTTCCTCGTCGAGGCCATGACCGACGCGGGCATCCTGCTGGGCCTGCCCCGCGCCCAGGCCCACGACCTCATCGTCCAGGCCGCCATCGGCGCCGCCGTCATGCTCCGCGACAGCGGCGAACACCCCGTCAAGCTCCGCGAGGCCGTCACCTCCCCGGCCGGTACGACGATCAACGCCATCGTCGAGCTGGAGAAGCACGGCGTACGGGCGGCCCTCATCGCCGCCCTCGAAGCGGCCCGCGACCGCAGCCGCGAACTCGCCTCCGGCAACAGCTGACGGACGGAGGGCGCCCCCGTGGCGGGGGCGCCTCCCTCCCTCACGGAGCCAGCAGCCCGATGGCCTCGTACGCCCGGTCCACCACCGGCCGCGCGATGTCCCGCGCCCGCGCGGCCCCGTCCCGCAGCACCCGCTCCACCTCGCCCGGATCGGCCGCCAGCCCGGCGTGCCGCTCCCGCAGCGGCCGCAACAGCTCCACCACTGCCTCCGCCACGTCCCGCTTCAGCGGCCCGTACTGCTCGTAGCCCCCGGCCAGCTTCTCCGGGTCCCCTCCCGTACAGGCGGCCAGGATGTCCAGCAGGTTCGCCACCCCGGGACGCGCGGCCCGGTCGTAGACCACCCCGCCGTCGCCGCTGTCGGTCACGGCCCGCATCACCTTCTTGGTGATCACCGCCGGCTCGTCGAGCAGATAGACGATGCCGGAGCCGTTCTCACTGGACTTGCCCATCTTCGAGGTCGGGTCCTGGAGGTCCATGACCCGCGCGCCCACGGCGGGCAGCGTCACCTTGGGCACGGTGAAGGTCTGCCCGTACCGCTGGTTGAACCGCACCGCCAGGTCCCGGGTCAGCTCCACGTGCTGGCGCTGGTCCTCACCCACGGGCACCTCGTCCGCCGCGTAGGCCAGGATGTCGGCGGCCATCAGCACGGGATACGTCAGCAGCGACAGCCGCACGCCGTGACCGGCCGCCTCCGCCTTCGCCGCCTTCTCCCGGTACTGGATCATCCGCCGGAGCTCCCCGTCGGTGGCGGTGCACTCCAGCAGGTAGGACAGCCGGGTGTGCTCGGCGACGTGGCTCTGGACGAAGAGGGTGCACCGCTGCGGATCCAGTCCGGCGGAGAGGAACAGCGTCGCCACCTGCCGGCTGAGCCGCCGCAGCCGGGCGGGATCGTGCTCCGTGGTCAGGGCGTGCAGGTCCACGACGCAGAACAGTGAGTCCGAGGGCGCGTGCTCGGCGGCGACCCACTGCCGCATGGCTCCCAGGTAGTTGCCCAGCGTCAGGTGCCCGGACGGGGTGATCCCGCTGAAGATCCTCGTCATGTCCTGTCTCTCCCTCATGTCCTGCGGTGTGGTGTCGGAACCGCCGCGCCGGGCGACCGAGCCACTCCCGTGAGGGGGAGAAACAGAAACGGCCGCCGTAGCGGCGGCCGTGAGCGCATGCGTGCTCGCGTGGATGGTCGGCCGCCGTCAGGCGGGCCACCAACGAAGGCTGAGCTTGGGTGCATGCGTGGTCATGGGAGGCAGCGTAGCCCCGGGGGGACGAGGAGCGCATGAGGTTTGCAGGATCGCCCGCCAGAGGTTGACACGTCTGTTCCAGGTCCGTAAGGTTCTTCGAGTTGTCCGAAGTGAGCTGCCGACTGCGGTCGGTCCCCGGACAGCCATCCCGCACTACTCATTCGAACGAACGACGCACTCTGTCGTCTCGTTTTCATGCGTATTTGCGAATGAGGAATCCGCGTTCCAGGACGCGGCCGCCGATTGGCTTCGGGGGCAAGGAATCCGCTACTGTCTCACTCGCCGGAAGGGCCCAACGGTCCGGAAAGCGAATCCCACTGACTGGGAGTCAGGCCCGAAAGGATCTGATAGAGTCGGAACCGCCGGAAAGGGAAAGCGCGAAAGCGAAGGACCTGGAAAGCAAGCGAGAAAGACTCTGATAGAGTCTGAATCGCAAGAACGAAAGCCCGGAGGAAAGCCCGAGAGGGTGAGTACAAAGGAAGCGTCCGTTCCTTGAGAACTCAACAGCGTGCCAAAAATCAACGCCAGAAGTTGATACCCCGTCCACTCCGGTGGATGAGGTTCCTTTGAAAAAGACCTGTCGGGCCTTCGGGCACTGGCAGGCAACAAACACAGCGAGGACGTTGTGGTCAGTCGGTCATATTCCGACCGTGGCTGACCCGCTCTTTCGTGCGTGTGCACCGGATTACCGGTAAACATTCATGGAGAGTTTGATCCTGGCTCAGGACGAACGCT
>NZ_JBEZWL010000057.1:0-44113 GCF_040648015.1 Streptomyces sp. NPDC029216
CTGAGCCCCGTACCCCCGAGGGACATCACGCCGACGACGCCGGGCGCAGTGCCGCCCGGCGTCGTCGCGTGTCCCGGCGGTTAGCGGACCAGCTTGTTCTGGAGCTGCGCCAGCGTCCGCAGGTCCAGCCCCAGACCGTCCGTCAGATACCCGTAGAAGCTGCCGTAGTCGGCCTCCATCCGGGCGGTCGCCGCATCCAGGTAGTCCTGCCGCACCTCCTGGAGCGGGATCAGCAGGTCCGGGTTCTGCATCCGGCCCGACTGCTTGAGGCCCGCGCGCACCTGGGCGTCGTACGCCGCGCGGAAGGTGTTCGAGGCGAGGTAGTCGCTCTCGGCGGTCTCCCGCGGCACGGCCAGCGCCCGCAGCAGCACGTAACTCATCCACCCCGTCCGGTCCTTCCCCGAAGTGCAGTGGTAGAGCAGCGGACCCTGGTCGCCGGCCGCGATCTCCCGCAGCGTCGCCGCGAACTGCGCCCGGTTCCCGGGGCTCGTCACGAACGTGCGGTACACGTCCCGCATGTAGGCCTCGGCCCGCCCGCCGCCGAGCATCTCCTCCTGCTTCACGGGGTCGCCGCTGGATATCGCCCCGACGAGGGTGGCGTACAGCCCCAGGTCGCTGACCGGACGGGAGGTGGCGGCGAGCCCCGGCGGCAGCCGGTCGGCGCCGTCGTACTGGACCTCCATCGGGATGCGGAAGTCGACGGCCTTCGTGAGGCCGAGACCGGCGACGGTGGTGATGTCCGCCGCGGTCAGCCTGCTGAGAGCATCGGAGCGGTAGACCAGCCCCTGGCGGACCAGGCCGCCGGTGTACGTGGCGTACCCGCCGACGTCCCGGAAGTTGACGGCTCCCTGGAGGGGGATCTGCCGGATGGCCTGGGACTGGGCGATCTGCAGGTGCCGGGTACGGGCCGCCGTCGCGGGTGCCGCCGACGCGTACGCGGCGGCGGGCAGGGTCCCGAGGGCGAGCGCGGCGGCGGTCGCCGCGGTCGCCAGGCGGATTCGGACACGTCTCATACGGGCGACTCCTGTGAAGGAGAAGGGGATCACCCTGGTGGTGGCAGGGTGCCGAGCGGGTGCGGACCAGTCGCGTGCAGCCGGTCCAGCACGGTGTGCGCCTCGGCCATGACGCGGGCGACGAGCTCCGCACACGACGGCAGATCCTCGATCACCCCCGCGACCTGGCCCGATGCCATGACACCGAGGTCCGTACGGCCCTCGACCATGGACGCCTTCAGGAGCATCGGGGTGTTCGCGGCGAGCAGGACCTGGCTCCAGGACAGGTCCTTGCCGTGCTTCATCGCCAGGCCGTCGCGCACCATCCGGGACCACGACAGCCCGGACACCTTCCGGAACCCGGCCGCGTGCCGCACCGCCCGGGCCAGCGCCCGCGCACGGCCCGCCCGCTCCAGGGAGGCCACCAGCTCGGTGCGCAGCATCCGGTGCGGCAGCCCGTCCACGGCCGTGGTGACGGTGACGTCCTTGACGCCGGCCTTCAGGTACTCGGCCTTGACGGCGTCCGGGACGGTCGAGTCGGAGGTCAGCAGGAACCGCGTGCCCATGGCGATCCCCGCGGCCCCGTACGCCAGCGCCGCCACCAGGCCGCGCCCGTCGTGGAAGCCGCCCGCCGCGACCACCGGGACGTCGACGGCGTCGACCACCTGCGGCAGCAGTACCGACGTGGCCACCTCCCCGGTGTGCCCGCCGCCCTCCCCGCCCTGCACGATCACCGCGTCGGCGCCCCACGCCGCGACCTTCTCGGCGTGCCGGCGCGCCCCCACCGAGGGGATCACCACCACCCCGGCGTCCTTGAGCCGGGCGATCAGCTCCCGGGACGGGGCCAGCGCGAAGGAGGCCACCCGCACGCCCTCGTCGATGATCAGCCGGACGCGTTCGCCCGCGTCCCCGGCGTCCGCCCGCAGGTTGACCCCGAAGGGCGCGTCCGTACGGGACCTGACCTCCTGGACCGCCGCGCGCAGCTGCTCCGTCGTCATCGTCGCCGACGCCAGGATGCCCAGCGCCCCGGCCTCCGCCGCCGCCGACACCAGGCGCGGGCCGGCCACCCAGCCCATGCCCGTCTGCACGATCGGGTACCGGACCCCGACCAGCCGGGTGAACGCCGTCTCCAGCTCGCCTGCCGCCATGTCAGCCCCGTACTTCCCGGTCGCGCAGGCCCTTCGGGTCGATCACCTCGCGGATCAGCCGCAGCTCCTCGGCGGTGGGTTCGCGCGTGTACGGGACCTCCTCGCCGACCGCCAGCTCGAACCCGGTGGCCGCCCGGACCTGTTCGACGCCGACCCCCGGGTGCAGGGAGGCCAGCCGCATCGAGCGGTCCGGGCCGCCGAAGTCGAAGACCCCGAGGTCGCTGACCACGCGCGGCAGCCGGTGGAAGCGGGTGGCCGAGGGCCCCGCCGCCCGCGCCCGGTCGTACCCGACCCCGCTGACCATGTCGACGCGCTCGACGAACACCCTCGGGGAGTGCCTGGGCACCCAGTAGCTCACCGGGTTGTTGAGGGTGTTGACGGGCGCGCCGCGCACCCCCAGCAGCTGGCGCGCCGGGCGCTCCCAGTCGCCGATGCAGGAGATGTTCTGGTTGCCGTACCGGTCGATCTGGCTCGCGCCCATCATCACGTGCCGCCGCCCGCCGGTGACCATCGTCAGGTGGCGGCGGTAGGGGAGCCAGCCCTCCACCGTCCCGTCGAGGCCGACCAGCATGGCCTCGCCGTCGGTCAGCAGCAGGTCGGGGGAGAAGGTGCGCTTGGCCAGGCGCGCACCGAAGGAGGGGATCAGGCCCATCGGGCTGGCGAGCACCTCCCCGTCGCCGCGCCAGGCCTCGGCGCAGGCGATCACGCAGTACTCCGCGCGACTGGTCATCGCTGTTCCTCCTGCCAGGTGCGGACGGCGTTCTGGTAGTCGTGCTCGCCCGCCCCGGAGAGGAACCGGGCGGCGAACTCGGGCCATGGGGTGGTCGCGTACAGCTTCTGGAAGGCCTCGTCGCGGTCGTAGTCGGGGACGCAGGAGGTGAAGTGCGCCCCGTTCGGGGTCTCCACGACGCCGGTGACGGAGTGCCGGCTGACGAGGAGGGACTGCGGGGGGCCGGACTTGGCGAGCTCGGCGCTCTCCACCAACTGCTCGCAGGAGACGTACGCGGTGTCGGCGGCCTCGCAGAACAGGTCGTCGAAGTACGGGTCGGGGCCCAGGTACCGGCCGTTGCCGAGGCGGTCGGCGCGGTTGAGGTGGACCAGGGCCGCGTCCATGCGCAGGGCGGGGACGGCGACGAACTCCTCGCCGTCGGCGTAGGGGGAGGTGACGGTGCGCAGCTCGGGGTTGACCCGCATGACGTCGGAGCCGAGGCCGGCGCGGACGGGCAGGAAGGGGAGGCGGTTCGCGGCGGCGTGCAGGCCCCACATGAACATGGCCTCGTCGTACTCGGTGAGGGCGAACGCGCCGCTCTCGCGGGCGGCCCGGAAGTGCGGCTCCAGCGGGATGGAGTCCAGGGTGGCGAAGGGGGCGATCAGCCGGCGGATGCGTCCGGCGGCGGCCAGCAGCCCGACGTCGGGGCCGCCGTACGAAATCACGGTCAGATCGGTGATCTCGGAGCGGAGCAGCGCTCGCACCAGGGCCATCGGCTTGCGCCGCGAGCCCCAGCCGCCGATGCCGAGGGTCATTCCGCTGCGCAGCCGTCCGACGACCTCGTCGGGGGTCATGGTCTTGTCCGTCATGCGCTCTCCTCCTGTGCCTTCCCGAAGGTGTCGCGGACCCGGTCGGCGACCCCGCTGAGGTTGGCCTCGAAGGTGAACCCCTGCTCGAAGCGGTAGCTGCGGCGCACGTCGACGGGGTCGATGCCGTTGATGGCGGCCTTGGCCAGCCGGATGAGGGTGCCGTCCTTCTTCGCGATCTCGGCCGCCAGCTCCAGGGCGGCGGCGGACAGCTCCGTGCGGGGGACCACCTTCCAGACCGAGCCGTGGGCGTGCAGTTCGGCGGCGGTGGCGGTGCGCGAGGTGTAGTAGAGGGCGCGCATCAGGTGCTGCGGGACGAGTCGGGCCAGGTGGGTGGCGGCGCCGAGGGCCCCCCGGTCCAGTTCGGGCAGGCCGAACACGGCGTCGTCGGAGGCGACGATCGCGTCCGCGTTGCCGGCCAGGCCGATGCCGCCGCCCAGGCAGAAGCCGTGCACCGCCGCGACCACCGGCACCTCGCACTCGTACACGGCGGCGAAGGCCTCGTAGCAGCCGCGGTTGGCGCCGATGAGGGCGCCGTGGCCGCTGTCGCGCTGCATCTCCTTGATGTCGACCCCGGCGTTGAAGCCCCGGCCCGCGGCCGCCAGGACCACGCAGCGGACCTCGGGGTCGCGGCCGGCGGCGCGCAGCGCGTCGGCGAGCTCGTACCAGCCGTGCACAGGAAGGGCGTTGACGGGCGGGAAGTCCACTGTGACGAGTGCGATGCCCATGTCCGGGCTGGAGGTGGAGACACCCATGAGCGGATCAGCTACCTTTCCACCAAACATTTGTTAGGTGAGGAAGGTAGCAGCCGATGGAGCTCAAGGGGAGGGTCGTGGTCGTCACCGGCGGAACCCGGGGCGTGGGCGCCGGGATCGCCCGGTCGTTCCTCGCGGCCGGGGCGGAGGTCGCCGTCTGCGCCCGCCGCCCGCCGGACGGCCCGGTGGCGCAGGACGGACGGGAGGCCGCCTTCACGTCCGTGGACCTGCGCGATCCGGACGCCGTCCAGGAGTTCCTCGGCGCGGTCGCCCGGCGCCACGGGCGGCTCGACTGCCTGGTGAACAACGCCGGCGGGACCCCGTACCGGCTGCTGGGGGAGGGCGGGCCCGAACGGCACGCGCGGGTCGTCGCCCTCAACCTGGTGGCGCCGATGACCGCCTCGCTCGCCGCGTACCCGTGGCTGCGGGAGAGCCGCGGCTCGGTCGTGATGATCGGCAGCGTCAGCGGGACCCGCCCTTCGCCGGGCACGGCGGCGTACGGGGCGGCGAAGGCGGGCCTGGAGAACCTGGCCCGCTCCATGGCCGTGGAGTGGGCCCCCGAGGTGCGGGTCAACTCGCTGGTGCTCGGCATGGTCCGCACCGAACTGGCCCACCTGCACTACGGCGACGAGGCGGGAGTCGCGGCGGTCGGCGCGACCGTGCCGCTGGGCCGGCTGGCCGAGCCCGCGGACGTGGGCGAGGCGGCCGTGTTCCTGGCCTCGGACCGGGCCGCGTACGTGAGCGGGGCGAGCCTGCTGGTGCACGGGGGCGGGGAACGCCCGGCGTTCCTGGCGGCGGCGACGGCCAACCGGACGGACTCGACGGCGAAGACGGAGGAGAACTGACATGGGCATCGCGGACGGACGAGTGGTCGTCGTGACGGGCGCCGGCCGGGGGCTGGGCCGCGCCCACGCGCTGGCCTTCGCGGCGGAGGGCGCGCGGGTCGTCGTCAACGACCTCGGGGTCGGACTCGACGGGCTGCCGGGCCCCGGGAGCCCGGCCGCGCGGGTGGCGGAGGAGATCCGGGCGCTCGGCGGGGAGGCGGTGGCCCACGGCGGGGACATCGCGACGGGGGAGGGGGCGGCCTCGCTGGTGGAGTGCGCCCTGGACGCCTTCGGGCGGCTGGACACCCTGGTCAACAACGCCGGGTTCCTGCGGGACCGGATGCTCGTCAACCTGGGGGAGGACGACTGGGACGCGGTGATGCGGGTCCACCTCAAGGGCCACTTCCTGCCGCTGCGGGAGGCGGCCGCGTGGTGGCGGGCCGAGGCGAAGGCGGGGCGGCCGGTGGCGGCCCGGGTCGTCAACACCTCTTCGGGGGCGGGGCTGCTGGGTTCCGTCGGGCAGGGGAACTACAGCGCGGCCAAGGCGGGGATCCTCGGCCTGACGCTGGTCGCGGCGGCCGAGATGGGACGGTACGGGGTCCAGGTCAACGCGATCGCCCCGGCCGCGCGGACCCGGATGACGGAGGAGACCTTCGCCGCGACGATGGCCGCCCCGGCCGAGGGGGCCTTCGACGCGATGGCGCCGGAGAACGTGTCCCCGCTGGTGGTGTGGCTGGGCTCGGACGCCGCCGCCGGGGTCACCGGCCGGGTCTTCGAGGCGGAGGGCGGGCGCGTCACGGTCATGGAGGGCTGGCGCCCCGGCCCCACCGCCGACCGGGGCGCCCGCTGGACCCCGGCGGAGGCGGGGGAGGCCGCGCAGAAACTCCTCGCCGCAGCGGAGCCACCGCTGCCGGCGTACGGGTCCCGGTAGCCGGTGGCTCCGCCGGGGCTGCCGGGGTCGCCGCTGCGCGGGGCTGGTCCCCTACCCGCCCTTCCTCCCCCAGCGGTAGCTGGGGGAGAAACGGTGAAGGGGCGGGGCGGGGAGACGGCTCCGCGCAGCGGCCCCCCGGGCACGCGGGGCGGTTCCGGACATCGTGCCGGGGGGCGGGGCCGCCACCCGGGGGCGACCGGCCGATGGGCGGGCCGGGCCCCGGCCGAGGGTCGTGGGAACCGGCCAGCGGCGACGCCCCCGCACCCCGGAGGCAGCCCTTGGCCGTATCGGGCCGTTCCCCGCCCCCCACCCCCGTGGTGGCATGTGCATGCCCAACTCCACCACGTGAAGGGAGACCACCCATGCCCCTCCGCAGACTGGCCATCGGCGCCGCCGTCACGGCGCTGTCGGCCCTCGCCGCCCCCGCACAGGCGGCGGTCCCCCCGCCCGGCCGCGTCACCGTCGAGGTAGCCGGCGTCAACGGCTCCGGCTGCCCCCAGGGGACCGCCGACGTCGCCGCGGCCTCCGACAACACCGCCTTCACCGTCACCTACAGCAACTACCTCGCCCAGACGGGCGCCGGCTCCGGCGGGACGGAGTTCCGCAAGAACTGCCAGCTCGCCCTGCGGATCCGCGTCCCCCAGGGGTTCACGTACGCCATCGCCCGCGCCGACTACCGCGGCTTCGCCCACCTCCAGCGCGGCGCCTACGGTCAGCAGCGCGCGAACTACTACTTCCAGGGCAACGCCCAGACGGCCCGCAGCACCCACCAGTTCAACGGCCCCTACACGGACAACTGGCAGGCGAGCGACCAGACCGACTACGCCGACCTGGTCTGGGCCCCCTGCGGTGAGGAGCGCAACCTCAACGTCAACACCGAACTGCGGGTCTACGGCGGCACGTCCAGCCCGCAGAACCTCAGCTTCATGAGCATGGACTCGACGGACGGCAGCGTCAGCACGGTCTACCACTTCGAGTGGAAGGAGTGCCCCGCGGCCTGATGCGGGGCGCCCGCAGCACACCCCCCGGCCCCAGGCCGGGACCCAGGAGTCAGGAACCAGGAGTGACAACGATGTCTCATTCCCTGTCCCGCACCCTGCTCACCGCCGGTGCGGCCGCTGCCCTGATCGCCGCCTCCGCCCCGGCGGGAGCCGCCGTCCCGGGCCGCGGCGGCCGGCCGCCGATCACCGTCCCGCCCGACAAGATCGTCATCGAGCTCGCCACGGTGAACGGCTCCGGCTGCCGGGAGGGCACCGCGGAAGTGGCCGTCGCACCCGACAACACGGCCTTCACCGTCACCTACAGCGACTACCTCGCCCAGGTCGGCCCCGGCGCCCCGCCGACGGCGTTCCGCAAGAACTGCCAGCTCAACCTCCGCGTCCACGTCCCGAGCGGGTTCACCTACGCGATCGTCCAGGCGGACTACCGCGGGTTCGCGTTCCTCCAGCCCGGAGCCTGGGGCCAGGAGAGGGCGAACTACTACTTCCAGGGGATGCCGCAGACGACCCAGCGCACGCACCAGTTCAACGGCCCGCTCAACGACAACTGGCAGACCAGTGACAAGACGGAGTACGCGGACCTCGTCTGGTCCCCGTGCGGGGAGAAGCGCAACTTCAACATCAACACCGAGCTGCGGGTGAACGCCGGCACCTCGAACCCGCAGACGGCCACCAGCTTCATGGCCATGGACTCCACCGACGCCAGCGTGAGCACGCTCTACCACCTCGCCTGGCAGACCTGCCCCGCGCCGAGGAAGGCGTAGCGGTCAGGGAGGAGCGAGCGGCCCGGAAAACGGGCACCGGGCCCGGCCCCCTGGCGAGGGGCCGGGCCCGGCACTCGTGCGATGGGATATGACTACCCGCTATACCGCCGATTCGAACCGCCTCCGGCGCACGAATCGGCGGCCGCCGGGTCAGGAGAGCTTGCCGCCGTAGTCCGGGAGCTTGACGGTGCGCTCGGCGTGGCCCCCGGCCAGGTCGCTCTCGTTGTTGCCGATGTTGGCGATGATCGTGTAGCCGCGGGCCTCGATCTCGGCCCGCTTGGCCGTCTTGTACGCGCTGACCTGGCTGAACAGGGCCGGCAGGTCGCGCACGTACAGCCCGGTCACCGGGTAGCCGACCGCCTTCAGGTTCCGCTCGGTCAGGGAGTACACGATCCCGGGGCGGGCGGTGACGAAGAAGATCGCGACCCCGCGCTGGTTCGCGTACTGGGTCAGCGCGCGGACCTTCTCGATGGCCGGGGTCGGGAAGGTCCAGAACCAGTGGAAGTCGGTCTCCAGGGAGGAGTTGTCGATGTCGAGGACGATCGCGGGCTTCTCGCCGGCCGGGGAGGCCGCGATCCGCTGCTCGATGGCGGGGCGGGCGGCGTCGACGACCGCGGCCACGTCGCGCTGCCAGGTGGCGTAGTCGATCCCGAGGATCGCCGCGTTGCCGCCCGGCGCGGAGGCCGTGACCGCCGCCGGGGCCGGAGCCGGCGCGGGAGTGGCGGCCGGGGCCGCGACGGCGGCGCCGGCCGGCAGCAGGGTCATCACGGCGGCCGCTGCGGCCACGCCGGCGGCGGCGGTACGGGACGTGCGGGTGCGGCGGGTGCTGCGCATGTGGGGGCGCTCCTCGGTCACGACTTGACATGTACGTGCCCAGGGTTGGCCAGAATCCCATCTGTGTCTACTGGCCGGTAGGAAACTTTTCGTGGCCGCCGGGTGAATCTCCGTGGCGGCACCGCCGGGTGGCGGAGATTGTCCGAAAACACGTTCTTGTTGCGCCCCCGGACGCAGAGGTGTCATGGACTCGTCATTCATCGGATGGCGCGCACAGCCCAACCCCCCACGAAAGGCAGTGTGTCGACCGTGCCCACCCTCGCCAAAACCCTCAAGCGCGGCCTCGCCGTCGCAGCCGTCGCCCTCGCCGCCGTCAGCCTCCAGCCCGCCGGCGCCAGCGCCTCCCCGACCCCCGTCGTCGGCGGAACCCGCGCCGCCCAGGGCGAGTTCCCCTTCATGGTCCGCCTCTCCATGGGCTGCGGCGGCGCCCTCTACACCCAGCAGATCGTCCTCACCGCCGCCCACTGCGTGAACGGCTCCGGCGACAACACCTCCATCACCGCCACCGCCGGCGTCGTCGACCTCAAGAGCAGCAGCGCGATCAAGGTCAAGTCCACCAAGGTGCTCCAGGCCCCCGGCTACAACGGCCAGGGCAAGGACTGGGCCCTCATCAAGCTCGCCCAGCCCGTCAACCTCCCCACCCTGAAGATCGCCGACACCAAGGCCTACGACAACGGCACCTTCACCGTCGCCGGCTGGGGCGCCACCCGCGAAGGCGGCGGCCAGCAGCGCTACCTCCTCAAGGCCACCGTCCCCTTCGTCTCCGACGCCGCCTGCCAGACCGCCTACGGCAGCTCCCTCGTCCCCTCCGACGAGATCTGCGCCGGCTACGACCAGGGCGGCACCGACACCTGCCAGGGCGACTCCGGCGGCCCCATGTTCCGCCGCGACGACACCAACGCCTGGATCCAGGTCGGCATCGTCAGCTGGGGCGAGGGCTGCGCCCGCGCCGGATACCCCGGCGTCTACACCGAGGTCTCCACCTTCGCCGCCGACATCCGCAACGCCGCCGCCGGCCTGTAACCCCACCGCAGCACCGGGCCGCGGCCCCACCCCGTCCCACCCACGCACCTCGTCCTTCCGGCCGGACCCGAACCGGCCGGAAGGGCGAGGCCCCCCGCCGTCCGGTTGCGGCCCGCCGCACCCCCGGGTCCCATGGGAGGGCACCTCCAGGCGCCGTCCCGGCGCCCGCCCGGCACCGGCCGGAGGAGGTCCACCGGCGGCAGCGGGCGACAGTGGGGCAGGCAGCGCATGACGATCACCGTGGTCATCGCGGACGACCAGGACATGGTCAGGACCGGATTCCGGATGATCCTCGAAAGCCAGCCCGACATGAAGGTCGTCGCCGACGCCGCCGACGGCCAGGCCGCCCTCACCGCCGTCGCCGAACACCGCCCCGACGTCCTCCTCCTCGACATCCGCATGCCCCGCCTCGACGGCCTCGAAGTCACCCGCCGCCTCTCCGGCCAGGACACCCCGCGCATCGTCATCGTCACCACCTTCGACCTCGACGAATACGTCCACGCGGCCCTCCACGGCGGCGCCTGCGGCTTCCTCCTCAAGGACGCCAGCCCCGCCATGCTCGTCGAAGCCGTACGCGCCGCGGCCGCCGGCGACGCCCTCGTCTCACCCGCCATCACCGTGCGCCTCCTGCGCGAGATGGCCCCCCGCATGGCCGGCCCCCAGGCCGCCCGCCGCCCCTCCGAACCCCTCACCGAACGCGAACAGGACGTCGTACGCTGCCTCGCGCGCGGACTGACCAACGCCGAGATCGCCGCCGAGCTCTACGTCTCCCTGTCCACCGTCAAAACCCACCTGGCCAACGTCCAGGCCAAGCTCACCGCCCGCAACCGCGTCGAGATCGCCGCGTGGGCCTGGGAAAGCGGCACCGCCGCCGGCGCCGCGTGAACCCCCGGCCAGCCCCGTGAGCCCCCTCGCCTCCTGGGCCCGCCGCCACCCCCGCGCCGCCGACGGGATCCGGCTGCTGCTCCCCGTCCTCCTCCTCGCCCTCGTCACCTTCGAAGGCATCGTCCTGGCCCGCCAGCCCAGCCCCCCGCACGCCACCGTCTGGGCCTCCGGCATCCTCGTCTGCCTCAGCGCCGCCCCCTGGCCCGGCCTGCCCCTCCTCGCCCGCGCCTGGTTCGCCGCCGCCACCACCTGGACCGTCACCCTCCTGCTCGTCCTCGGCCACCGGCCCACCGTCGTCTGGGGCGCCGGCGAGGCCATCGCCCTCCTCGTCCTCCTCTCCCAGGTCCTGCTGCACGCCCGCGCCCGCACCGCCGCCGTCCTCGGCCCGCTCCTCGGCCTCGGCTGCATGGCCGTACCCGTACGCGACAGCGACCCCGGCCGCTTCACCCTCCTCTTCTCCGTCCTCGCCGTCGTCGTCACCGCCTACTCGCTCCTGCTGCGCCTGCAGTCCGTCCAGCGGCTGCGCGAACTGCACGCCGTACGCACCGCCGAACGCCTCGAACTCGCCCGCGAACTCCACGACCTCGTCGCCCACCACGTCACCGGCATCGTCGTCGAGGCCCGCGCCGCCCGCTTCACCCGCGTCACCGCCGAACGCGCCGCCGAGGTCCTCGGCCGCATCGAAACCGCCGGCGACGAGGCCCTCGGCGCCATGCGCCGCCTCGTCCGCGTCCTGCGCGAGGACGACGGCACCACCACGGCCCCCGCCACCACCCCAGTCGCCCGCCTCGCCGACATCCGCGACCTCACCCGCCGCTTCACCGGCCCGCCCGTCGTCCTCTACATCGAACAGGGCCTGGAGGACCGCATCCCCGGCGACGTCGCCGCCACCGCCCACCGCATCGTCCTCGAAGCCCTCACCAACATCGGCAAACACGCCGCCACCGCCACCGCCGTCCGCATCGGCCTGCGCACCGTCCCCGCAGGCCTCGAAGTACGCGTCGCCGACGACGGCGGACACCCCGCCCGGCTCTCCGAGAAGGCCCGCGGCGGAGGCTACGGCCTCGCCGGAATGACCGAACGCGCCGAAGCCCTCGGCGGCCGCCTCACCGCAGGCCCCGCCCCCGAAGGCGGCTGGCTCGTCACCGCCACCCTGCCCCTGTGACCTCTGGCCCGTCTCACCCAGCGACATGCCAGGGATGACACGCGCACCCGCCACGTAAGCTCGTTGACCATGAACACCAGCGACCGTGACAGCGGCACCGACCCCGCCGCGATCGACGAGAACGTCACCGCCGAACTGGCCCGCCTGCGCGACAGCATCGACAACATCGACGCGGCCGTGGTCCACATGCTCGCCGAACGCTTCAAATGCACCCAGCAGGTCGGCCACCTCAAGGCCCGCCACCACCTGCCCCCCGCCGACCCCGGCCGCGAGGCCAGCCAGATCGCCCGGCTGCGCCAGCTCGCCGAGAACGCCAAGCTCGACCCGGCCTTCGCCGAGAAGCTCCTCAACTTCATCATCGCCGAGGTCATCCGCCACCACGAGACCATCGCCGCCGGCGAGGACTGACGGCCCCCGGGGCGGGAACCCCACCCCGCCCCGACCGCCCCGACCGGCCGGAGGACCCCTAGGACAGCGGCCCCCCATCCGGCAGCATGGGCCCCATGTCCGCACTGACGCGCAACGAAGCGCAGCTCCGAGCCCAGCTCCTCGACGTCCACCACTACGCCGTCACCCTCGACCTCACCACCGGCGACGAGACCTTCGACTCCACCACCGTCATCCGCTTCAGCGCCCGCACCCCCGCGGACACCTTCGTGGAACTGAAGCCGGAGGAACTGCGCTCCGCCACGCTCGACGGCCACCCCCTCGACCCCGCCGCCCTCACCGGCAACCGCCTCCCGCTCACCGGCCTGGCCGAAGGCCCCCACGAACTGCGCATCGACGCCCGCATGCGCTACTCACGCACCGGCGAGGGCCTCCACCGCTTCACCGACCCCGCCGACGGCGAGACGTACGTCTACACCCAGATGTTCATGGACGACGTCCAGCGCGTCTTCCCCGCCTTCGACCAGCCCGACCTGAAGGCCGTCTTCACGTTCACCGTCACCGCCCCCGCCCACTGGACCGTCCTCGCCAACGGCATCACCACCCGCACCGGCGACCGCGAGGGCGACGGAGCCGGCATCTGGACCTCCGCCCCCACCCCCGTCATCTCCACCTACCTCGCCGCCGTCGCCGCCGGCCCCTGGCACAGCGTCACCACCGAACACGCGGGCCTCCCCTTCGGCATCCACTGCCGCAAGTCCCTCGCCCCCCACCTCGACGCCGACGCCGACGAGATCCTCTCCGTCACCACCGCCTGCTACGACCGCTACCACGAGAAGTTCACCGAGCCCTACCCCTTCGACTCCTACGACCAGGCCTTCGTCCCCGAGTTCAACGCCGGCGCCATGGAGAACCCGGGCCTGGTCACCTTCCGCGACGAGTTCGTCTTCCGCTCCGCCGTCACCGACACCGAACGCCAGCGCCGCGCCATGGTCATCGCCCACGAGATGGCCCACATGTGGTTCGGCGACCTCGTCACCCTCGCCTGGTTCGACGACATCTGGCTCAACGAGTCCTTCGCCGAGTACATGGGCTACCAGACCCTCACCGAAGCCACCCGCTTCACCGGCACCTGGACCGAGTTCGGCATGGAACGCAAGCCCTGGGGCTACGCCGCCGACCAGCGCCCCTCCACCCACCCCGTCGCCCCCGGCCCCGACGACGTCCCCGACACCGCCTCCGCCCTCCTCAACTTCGACGGCATCTCCTACGCCAAGGGCGCCTCCGCCCTGCGCCAGCTCGTCGCCTGGCTCGGCGAGAAGGACTTCCTCGCCGGCATCAACACCCACTTCGCCCGCCACAAGTTCGCCAACGCCACCCTCGCCGACTTCGTGGACTCCCTCGCCGCCCACACCGACCGCGACGTCCACGCCTGGGCCGACATCTGGCTGCGCACCACCGGCATCGACACCCTCACCCCCCGCATCCAGGAGAGCACCGGCGGCTGGACCCTCACCGTCGACCGCCACGGCAGCCGCCCCCACCACATCACCGCCGGCACCTACGTGCGCGCCACCGACGGCCTCCTGGAACGCACCGCACTCCTCGACCTCGACGTCCCCACCGACGAGGTCCTCTCCGCGAGCGGCCCCCGCCCCGACCTCCTCGTCCTCAACGACGGCGACCTCAGCTACGCCAAGGTCCGCCTCGACGAAACCTCCCTCGAAACCGCCCTGCGCGACCTCTCCCGCATCCCCGACCCGCTCACCCGCGCCGTCGTCTGGGGCTCCCTGCGCGACATGGTCCGCGACGGCGAACTCGAACCCGCCGCCTACCTCCTCACCGCCGAGGCCCACCTCCCCGACGAGAGCGACCTCGCCATCGTCCAGGGCGTCCTCGCCTTCGCCCGCCACCACGTCGCCGACCTCTACACCGCCCCCGCCGAACGCACCGCCGCCCTCGCCACCCTCACCGGCATCGCCCGCAACCTCCTGCGCCGCACCGAGGACGGCGCCGAACCCGGCCTGCGCCTGGCCGCCGTACGGGCCCTCATCGACAGCGCCACCCAGCCCGACACCATCGCCGCCTGGCTCGCCGACGGCACCGTCGCCGGCGGCCCCGAACTTGACCCCGAGCTGCGCTGGCGCATCCTCGCCCGCCTCGCCGTCCTCGGCGCCGTCGACGAGACCGCCATCGACGCCGCCCTCGCCGCCGACCCCAGCGCCACCGGCCAGCAGGGCGCCGCCCGCTGCCGCGCCGCCCTGCCCACCGCCGAGGCCAAGGCCGCCGCCTGGCAGCGCCTCTTCCACGACGACAGCCTGTCCAACTACCTGTTCAGCGCCACCGCCCAGGGTTTCTGGCAGCCCGAACAGACCGAACTCGTACGGGACTACGTCACCCGCTACTACCCCGACGCCATCGCCGTCGGAGCCCGCCGCGGCCCCGCCATCGGCGAGGCGGCCGGCCGCTGGGCCTTCCCCGTCCACCACGTGGACGAGACCAACCTCCAGGCCGGCCACGTCGCCCTGGAGGACCCGGAGATCACCCCGATGATGCGCCGCGTCCTCGTCGACCAGCTCGACGACCTCGCCCGCACCCTCCGGGTCCGCGGCGCGACCGCCTAGCGCAGACAGCCGACGATCTGCACCGACACCTGGGCACTGGCCGTCAGGCCGCTGCCCGGATCGGTCGCCGTGAACACCAGCGGATACGTTCCGTCGGGCAGCAGCGGAACCACGAAGCTGCCCGACGGGCCCGCCCCCACCGCCACCGGCCCGTTCGGCCCCTTCACCTGCCAGGACGTGTACTGCGGATCGGTGATGGCCCGGTCACCGGGCCGCGTCCGCGCCGAGCCGGCGAAGCTCTCCTCACACCCGCGCCGCAGCTTCCCGCCGCCACCCGGCTGCCGGATCGCCACCGCCGGAGGCTGCGGCTGCCCAGGAGCGCTCGTCGACGGCTGCGGGTTCCCGCCGTTCGTGGGGCGGCCGGGGGAGGGGGAGTTCGGGGAGCCGGACGAGGGCGGGGCACTGTGACCCGTGGACGGCGACGGCGACGGAGACGCGGACGGAGAGGCGGAGGGGGACCCCGACGCCGGAACGGAAGGATCCGTCACCCCCGGCACCGAAGGGACGTCCGGCCGCCCCACCGACGTCGGCGCGGGCCCCTTCGACGGCGAGGTCGCCTTCGCGTCGATCGTCGCGCACACCGCACTCGCGATCAGCGGCTGGGCGTCCGGTACCGAGGAGGGACGCAGCATCTGGTCGTCCCCGCCGTGCGCCTGGGCGTCCAGGTAGACGTTGCCCGTCGAGGTCTCGGCGTCACTGTGCTCCACCCACGCCGAATCGTGGTACAGCCCGCCCGCCTTCTGCTGGTTCACCCCCGTGACGTGCCACTCCCGCACCCGGCCACCCGACGGCGTACCCGCCACCGCCGGGCCGTCCGTCCCGGCGAACAGCCAGCCGTCCCCGAAGTACCGCTGCGGCGCCTCCAGCGCGCCGGTCTCATTGGCCGCCGGGAAGTTGAAACCGCCCCCGAGCAGCAGCCGGTTCTTCGGACAGCCCACCGTCGCCTGCGCGCTGCCGCCCGCGGCGACCGCCACCCGGGCCGTCACCACCGACACGCTCTTCAGCCGCACGCACACCGGCCGCACCCCGACCGCGAAGTTCGCCTGCGGCGGCTGGGGAGCCACGAGCTGCGTCATGCGCAGCACGTCCGTGGAGTCCTTCAGCGGGAACGGACGGGAACTCAACTCCGTACCCGGATTCACCCTCACCACGAAATCACTGCCACCGCCGGCGGCGCCGCCCGGACCGGGCACACCCGCCTGGGGCGTCAGCCGGTCCAGCGGAACCGGCGCCACCGGCCGCCCCGGCAGGACCCGGTCGGCCTTGAACTCACTGCCCACCATCGTGAATCCGCCGGAACAGTGCGGGGTGGCCACGGTCGTGGTCGTCACCCCCTTGAACGGGCCCTCGGTCGTCACGTCGTGAATGCCGCCCGGACCGGCGAGCTTGTTCGACTTGTCCAGGAACGCGTACGCGTTCCACTGGAAGTCGAGGCCGCCCTGCATCTCCGGCTTCGCGTTCACACACAGCGCGGAAGACGTCAGCGTCGACGGGGCGTCACCCGGGTTGAACGCCGACGCCAGCCACGCACCCCCGATGAAATGGCTGTTCGTCGCGAAACCCGACCCGGCGATCGCATACCCGCCCCCCAGCGCCGTCTCGTGCGGCAGACACCCCGCGACCGTCAGCCGCTCCCCGCCCGCCGGAACCGACACCGACGTACTGCGCTGGACCACCACCACCGGCCCGGGCCCCTGCGAGGTCCACCACACGCCCGCGCCGGCCGCGCCCGCGACCACCACGGCCCCCGCGGCGACCACCGCCGCCGTCTTCCCGCCGACGGCTCCGACCACCTTCGCCAACACTCCGGATCCAGCCATCGGGTCCCCTCCCGCAGAGCACGCGCGCCCCGTGCCGACCGCACTGTAGCCCCGCCACGACCTGCATCACAGAGCCCCGAACCCCAAGACTTCCCCATCCCTTTCCAGCCACCCCCACCCCACCCGCAGGCCCACCGCCGTGCACCCCCGCCCCGGCAGCCGTACCGGCCGGACTGCCGGAAATCACCCCCGTCGCCCCCCGGCGGTTACCCCATTCGTGTCCGATCGTTGTACCGCCCGGGTGTCCCGCCCGGCCTCGGCCACCGAGCAGCCGCCCCCAGGCGCGGACCCCCACCCCCGTCCAGCCCCGGAGGCCCCATGACCGCGCCGCTGCCCCCGCCCCCGCTCGCCGGCGGACGGGCCGGCGCCGACGCCCTGCGGCCCCTCCTCGACACCGTCCTGACCGCCCTGCGCACCGGAGCCGCCGAACGCGGCGGCCCCCTCCCCGCCGGCGGACCCCACACCACCGCCGCCCGCGTCCGCGCCGCACTCGGCGACGTCCTACCCGCCCACGGCACCGGCGACCACGAAGCACTCACCACCCTCGTCCACACCCTCAGCGCGGGCGCCGCCGACCCCGCCGACCCCCTCTGCGCCGCCCACCTCCACTGCCCCCCGCTCGCCGTCGCCGCGGCCGCCGACCTCGCCGTCAGCGCCCTCAACCCCAGCCTCGACTCCTGGGACCAGGCCCCCGCCGCCTCCGCCATCGAGGAACACCTCACCACCGCCCTCGCCGCAGAGCTCTACGACACCCCCCACCCCGACGCCCTCCTCACCACCGGCGGCACCGAAGCCAACCAGCTCGCCCTCCTCCTCGCCCGCGAACGCCACGGCCCCCGCCTCACCGTCATCCACGGAGCCAACGCCCACCACTCCATCCCCCGCGCCGCCTGGCTCCTCGGCCTGCCCCCCACGCACACCCTCCCCACCCCCACCGGCACCCTCGACCCCGCCACCCTCGACGCCGCCCTCACCCACACCCCCGGCCCCGTCCTCGTCACCGCCACCGCAGGCACCACCGACGCCGGACTCATCGACCCCCTCCCCGCCCTCGCCGACGTCTGCGACCACCACGGCGCCGAACTCCACATCGACGCCGCCTACGGCGGAACCCTCACCTTCAGCCCCCACCACCGCCCCAAGCTCACCGGCCTCAACCGCGCCCGCTCCCTCACCCTCGACCTGCACAAACTCGGCTGGCAACCCGTCGCCGCAGGCCTCCTCGCCGTCCCCGACACCAGCCTGCTCGCCCCCCTCGCCCACCAGGCCGACTACCTCAACCCCACCGACGACACCGAAGCCGGCCTCCCCGACCTCCTCGGCCGCTCCCTGCGCACCACCCGCCGCCCCGACGCCGTCAAGATCGCCGCCACCCTGCGCTCACTCGGCCGCGACGGCCTCGCCCGCCTCATCGACCGCACCTGCGCCACCGCCCGGCACCTCGCCGACCTCCTCGACGCCCACCCCGGGTTCGAACTCCACGCACACCCCACCATCACCACCGTCCTCTTCCGACCCACCCCCACGGACGACGACCGGCTCGCCACCCTGCGCCGCACCCTCCTCCACGACGGCACCGCCGTCCTCGGCCGCGCCACCGCCGACGGCCGCCTCTGGCTCAAAGCCACCCTCCTCAACCCCCACACCACGGCCCGGGACCTGGACACCCTCATCGCCCACCTGGAAGGCAGAACCCACCGATGACCGCCCAGCACGATGCACCCCACGACCTCGTCGGAATCGGCATCGGCCCCTTCAACCTCTCCCTCGCCGCCCTCAGCCACGGCCTCCCCGCCCAGGGCGCCGACCGCCTCGCCACCGCCTTCTACGACCAGCGCCGCGACTTCCGCTGGCACCCCGGACTCCTCATCGACGGAGCCACCCTCCAAGTCCCCTTCCTCGCCGACCTCGTCACCCTCGCCGACCCCGCCAGCCCCTGGACCTTCCTCAACTACCTCAAGCACAAGGAACGTCTCTTCCCCTTCTACTTCGCCGAGCAGTTCCACATCCAGCGCGCCGAATACGACGCCTACTGCCGCTGGGTCGCCGGCCGCCTGCCCGGACTCCACTTCGGCCACCAGGTCGACGCCGTCCGCTGGAACCCCGAACGCGACCTCTTCGAAGTCGACTACACCCAGCTCGACGCCGACGGAGAAGCCGAAGCCCTCGGCCGCACCTACACCCGCAACCTCGCCCTCGGCATCGGCACCGCCCCCTACGTCCCCGAACCCCTGCGCCCCCTCGCCGACGCCCCCACCGTCCCCGTCATCCACTCCGCCGACTACCTCGACAACCGCGCCCGCATCCTCGGCGCCGAACACGTCACCGTCATCGGATCAGGCCAGTCCGGAGCCGAGGTCTTCCTCGACCTCCTGCGCGCCCGCCCCGCCGGCCGCGAACGCCTCACCTGGCTCGCCCGCACCCCCTCCTTCGCCCCCATGGAGTACTCCAAGCTCGGCCTCGAACACTTCACCCCCGACTACACCCGCTACTTCCACTCCCTCCCCGAACCCGTCCGCGACCGCCTCGTCCCCGACCAGTGGCAGCTCCACAAGGGCATCGACGCCACCACCATCGCCGCCATCCACGAAGAGCTCTACCGCCGCACCCTCCACGGCGGCTGGCCCGACACCGTCCTCACCCCCGGCGTCACCGTCCGCACCGCCGGCCGCGTCGCCACCACCAAGGTCGAACTCCACCTCGAACACACCCAGCAGGGCACCCGCTCCCGCCTGACCACCGACGCCGTCGTCCTCGCCACCGGCTACAAGGAACGCCCCCTGACCAGCCTCTTCGCCGGCCTCGACCCCTACATGCGCAAGGACTCCTCCGGCCGCCCCCGCATCGACGACCGCTACCGCATGGTCCTCGACCCCTCCGTCAGCGGAACCGTCTTCGTCCAGAACGGCGAACGCCACACCCACGGCGTCGGAGCCCCCGACCTCGGCCTCGCCGCCTGGCGCAGCGCCGCCATCCTCAACACCCTCACCGGCAAGGACCCCTACCCCCAGCCCGACCGCACCGCCTTCACCACCTTCGGCCTCGAACAACGCGAACACACCCGCCCCCGCCCCGCTGTCGACCTCCTCCCGCTCGTCGACCACCCCTGAACGCACCCGGGGCCGGGCCCCGCCACACGGCGGAACCCGGCCCCGAACGACAGACGCGCAGTACTAGAACACCGGCACCCCGGCCCGCGTCAGCTTCCAGTCCACCGAAGCGAACTGCGCCGGGTCGATCGTCCCCTTCGCCTTCACCCACTGGATGATCGTGTTGCGGATCTCCTCCGAGTTCGCCCACAGCTGCTTCGCCTGCGGCACGTGCGGGAAGTTGCCGCCACCCGAAGCCCGGTAGTTGTTCACCGCCAGCACGAACCGCGCCGCCGGATCCACCGGCTTCCCCTGGAACGACAGCCCCGAGATCCGCGAACCCTTCGGCTGCGCGATGTCGATGTCGTACGACAGCCCGTACACCGCGTCGTAGTTGTAGTCCGGAGTCGCCTCCGCATTCGTGATCTTCGCCGGGTCCACCACGTCACCCGGCGCCGTCTGCACGTAATACCTCGCCGAGTACTCCAGGTAGTCCTTCAGCTGCGCACCCGTCAGCAGACGCGCCTCCAGGGTGTTCTCGAACGGGTACAGGCCCGCCGCGTCCTTGATCGTCACCTGGCCGGCCGGGATCGACGCCGTCCGCGAGAAGCACGAGGCCTGCGACAGCACCGGCAGCGCCGCCCACTCCGTACCCGCCAGAGCACCCTTGACCGTCTCCGCCTGCACATGGTTGATCAGGTCGATGATCGGCACGTCCTTCACCGGACCGTCCGCCGAGGACATCGCCACCTTCGAGGTGCCGATCACCTGGTTGACGTACGCCACCACCTTGCGGTGCTCGTCCGACAGCAGGTTCACGATCTTCGGGTCCTCGGCGGCCGTGTTCGAGTTCAGCACCTTCGCCGACACCTTCGCCACCGACCAGCGGCCCCGCTCCCACGCCAGCTCGAAGTCGAACAGCGTCAGCCGCTGCCCCCACTTCAGCGGCTCCGACAGCACCACGTCCTTGCCGGTCGCCTTGTTCTTCACCCGGTACTCCGGGATCTCCGTGTGCGCGTGACCCACCAGGATCGCGTCGATCCCCGGCACCTGCTCCGCGACCAGACCCGCCGCGTTCTCGATGTACGGCAGCTGGTCACCGTAGGAGGACATACCGCTCGACCCCGAGTGCGCGGACACGATCACCACGTCCGCACCCATCGACCGCAGCCGCGGCACGTACTTCGCCGCCTGTTCCTCCAGACCCGGGAAGGTCATCTTCCCCTGCACGTTCGCCTTGTCCCAGATCGCGATCCCCGGGTTCGTCAGCCCCAGCACCGCCACCTTCACGTCCCGCCCGTGCGGGGTCCGCAGCCGGTGCATGCTGTACGGGGCGAACGCCGGCTTCAGCGTCTTCGCGTCCAGGGCGTTCGCCCCCAGCAGCGGGAAGTGGCACTGCTCCTCGAACTTGCGCAGCACCGGAATGCCGTAGTTGAACTCGTGGTTCCCGATCGCCGCCGCGTCGTAGCCGATCGCGTTCATCGCCTGCGCCATCGGGTGCACCGGACCCCGCCGCGCCGTGATCGGGTCCACCTTCGCGTAGTAGTACGACAGCTGCGTGCCCTGGATGGTGTCACCCGCGTCGATCAGGAGGGTGTTGCACCGCCCCTTCTCCGCCCGCACCTGCTCCACCAGCGTCGAGATCTTCGCCAGGCCGACGTCGTTGTGCGCCTTGTCGTCGAACTCCTTGTCCGTGAAGTAGTCCCAGTTGAAGACGTTCCCGTGCAGGTCGGTCGTCCCCATCACGGTGAACGAGTACGTCCGCTGCTTCGCCGACGGCGCACCGGCAGCCGGCGCCGCAGCGGCCGGCGCGGCCGAAGCCCCCGCCAGCGCCACGGCCGCACCCGTCGCGGCCGAAGCCCCCATGAACGTCCTACGGTCGAACCCCATGCCATCTCCCCTAGTCAGGCGTGTGTCAGTACAGCGTCAAAACGCGTGGACAACGCGCGTAGATTCTGACCGATGGGTAACAAGACGCAACACCCCACCCAGGTTTCGATCCGATGACCAGACCCGCACGGGCGACGGTGCGACAGTGAAACCATGACCCAGGACGCCACGCACCCCACCCGGACCGACCACCAGCCCTACGGCACCCCCGAAGTCCCCCGCGTCGCCGTCCGCGGCGAAGCCCGCCTCGAAGTCGACCCCGAAATCGCCCGCATCGGCATCACTGTCAGCGCCCGCGGCACCGACCGCCGCTCCGCCCTCGACGACCTCACCCGCCGCAACAACACCGTCCTCGACCTCGTCAAGAGCTACGGCGACCCCGTCGAGAAACTCGAAACCGGCGCCTTCTCCATCACCCCCGAACTCACCCGCCACGGCCGCGGCGAACGCGTCCGCGCCTACCACGGCACCGTCCACATCACCGCCGAACTCAACGACTTCACCGCCCTCGGCGAACTCACCACCCGCCTCGCCGACCTCGAACTCACCCGCGTCGACGGCCCCTGGTGGGCCCTGCGCCCCACCTCACCCGCCCACGGCGAAGCCCGCCGCCAAGCCGTCCTCGAAGCCGTCCAGCGCGCCCGCGAATACGCCCACGCCCTCGGCGCCGACCTCGCCGCCCTCGTCGAACTCGCCGACCTCGGCGCCGAGAACGCCGCCCCCCTCGCCATGGCCGCCCCCGCCGGCGCCTACCGCTCCATGACCTTCGCCGGAGCCGAGGACGCGGGCGCCCCGCCCCTCGACCTGGAACCCCAGCGGCAGACCGTCTACGCCCAGGTGAACGCCCGGTTCACGATGACCCCGCCCCGGCTCTGAAACCCGTACGAAACGCCGAAGCGGTGACCCCGTGGGGGTGCTCATCGGAGCATCCCCACGCACATTCAACAAATGTCAACAACCCTTTGCCCAAAGGTTGTTGAGCAGACACGCCCACCTCATTTCCTACCCCTCGGTAGGGCATACGCTCGCCCCATGCGCCGAGCGAAAATCGTATGTACCCTGGGCCCCGCCACCGACTCGTACGACCAGATCAAAGCCCTGATCGAAGCCGGAATGGACATCGCCCGCTTCAACCTCAGCCACGGCACCTACGCCGAACACGAGGAGCGCTACCACCGCGTACGCAAGGCCTCCGACGAAACCGGCCGCAGCGTCGGCATCCTCGCCGACCTTCAAGGCCCGAAGATCCGCCTCGGCCGCTTCCACGAAGGACCCGTACTCCTTGAACGCGGAGACGAGTTCACCATCACCGTCGAAGACCACCCCGGCGACCGCCACACCTGCGGCACCACCTACCAGGGCCTCGCCACCGACGTCACCACCGGCGAACGCATCCTCGTCGACGACGGCCGCGTCACCCTCGAAGTCACCGCCATCGACGGCCCCCGCGTCCACACCCGCGTCATCGAAGGCGGCATGGTCTCCGACCACAAGGGCCTCAACCTCCCCGGCGTCGCCGTCTCCGTCCCCGCCCTCTCCGACAAGGACATCGAAGACCTCCGCTGGGCCCTGCGCACCGGCGCCGACGTCATCGCCCTCTCCTTCGTCCGCACCGGCCTCGACATCGAAGACGTCCACCGCATCATGGACGAGGAAGGCCGACGTCTCCCCGTCATCGCGAAGATCGAAAAGCCCCAGGCCGTCGAAAACATCGACGACATCGTCGCCGCCTTCGACGGCATCATGGTCGCCCGCGGCGACCTCGGCGTCGAAATGCCCCTGGAACAGGTCCCCATCGTCCAAAAGCGGGCCATCAAACTCGCCAAGCGCAACGCCAAACCGGTCATCGTCGCCACCCAGATGCTCGACTCGATGATCGAGAACTCCCGGCCCACCCGCGCCGAGGCCTCCGACGTCGCCAACGCCGTCATCGACGGCACCGACGCCGTCATGCTCTCCGGCGAAACCAGCGTCGGAAAACACCCCGTCGAAACGGTCCGCACCATGGCCCGCATCGTCGAAGCCGCCGAAGAGGACATCCTCGCCAAGGGCCTCCCGCCCCTCACCGACCGCAACAAACCCCGCACCCAGGGCGGCGCCGTCGCACGCGCCGCCGCCGAAATGGGCGACTTCCTCGACGCCAAATACCTCGTCGCCTTCACCCAGAGCGGAGACACCGTCCGCCGGCTCTCCCGCTACCGCTCACCCATCCCCCTCCTCGCCTTCACCCCCGACCCCGCCACCCGCTCCCAGCTCAACCTCACCTGGGGCGTCGAAACCTTCCTCGGCCCCCACGTCGACTCCACCGACGCCATGGTCGCCCAGGTCGAAGAACAACTCCTGCGCATCGGACGCTGCCAGACCGGCGACATCGTCGTCATCACCGCCGGCTCACCCCCCGGCGTCAGCGGAAAGACCAACCTCGTCCGCATCCACCACATCGGCGACCCCGTCCACTGACACCCACGCGCACATGAAAACGCCGCCGGGCCCACCCGAAAAAGGGCCCCGGCGGCGTTTCCGTGCACACCCGACCTCAACGACGGCACAGACTCCGGTCCACCAAAGCCTCCAACCGCCTCGTGACCGCGTAATCCGCCGGATCCACCGTCACCGCGACACTCACCGCGCGCCCGTCCCCGGCCACCCCACCCCGGATCTCGAACCCCGTGATGTCACCGCCGTGCCCCCAGTACACCCCACCACACGACAACGGCCGGCTCATCAAACCCAGCCCGTACCCCGCACCCGAATCCCCGACCGGCACGGTCCGCATCATCGCCTCCTGCTGCGCGGGCTCCAACAGGTCCCCCGCCAGCAACGCACCGAAGAAACGGTTCAGATCGGAGTTCGTCGACACCATCTGCCCCGCCGCCCACGCCGCCGACGGATCGATCTCCGTCACGTCCCGCAACGGCCCACCCACCACGTCCTGGTGATACGCCCGCGGATGCGCCTCCCGGATACCCCGCTCACGCGGCGCCGGAAAGTACGTGTGCCGCAACCCGAGCTCCCGCACCACCCGCCGGTCGATCTCCGAAGCCAGCGACCGCCGCGTCACCTTCTCCACGATCAGACCCGCCAGCACATAATTCGTATTGCTGTACCCGAACGTCTTCCCGTCCCGCGACGTCGCCGGATGCCGGAACGCGATCTCCAGCAGCTCACGCGGCTCCACATACCGCCCCTGCTCGATCGCATCCCCCACCTCCGCCTCATAGTCCGGAATACCGCTCGTGTGCTGGAGCAGCTGCCGCACCGTGATCCGACGCCCGTCGAACCCCTCCCCGCGCACCACCCCCGGCAAATGCTCCTCCACCCGGTCGTCGAGCCCCAGCCTCCCCTCACCCACCAACTGCAACACCACCACGGCCGTGAACACCTTGGTATTGCTCCCGATCCGCACCTGCCCGTCCCGCGGCACCACCGCACCCGTCACCACATCACCCACCCCGGCCGTGTAAGTCCGCGCACGCCCCTCCCCATCCGACACCGCCGCCAGCGCACCAGGCACCCCGCCCTCCCGCACCAGCTCATCCAGCCCCCGCTGAACGGAATCCGGCCGACCCGCCGCGAACGCCGCCGGCTGCGCACCCACCCCCACCGCCAGAACCCCGACCGCCACCACGGCCGCCAGCCTCCGACGCCTCTGCCTCGTCATCTCACCCACGCGCCGACTCCAGGAAAATCGCAGGAACACCACCGAAACGTGCTGCACCCACCCTTTCCCGGAGACGACCACCCACGGCATCCCGCTACCCACCCGACACCAGGTGGGGCAAACCCCCCTACCAGCCGAACCGGCGATCCACCTCGGCCTCGAACTCCTCGAACGTCAGCACCTGGTCACCGTTCTTGTCCGCAGCATCGAACAGAGCCGACGACGCGTCCGCGTCCCCCAGACCCCAGAACGGCAGATCCCCCCGCGCCGCCAGCGTCGGCCCCTTCGACCGCAGCGCCGAAATCACCTCCAGCCGCGTCAGCTCACCGTCATGGTTCAGATCCAGCGCATCGAACAGCTTCCGAGCCTTCTCGCTCATCGCGGCAACCCCTTCATCTCATCGGTCACCCCAACCTAGGGCACCCACCCCGGCACCACCTGCCAGCCGTTCACCGCCCACACCAGCCGCCAGTACCGCTCCACCCGCGGATCCACCGGCCCCTCGACCCCAGGCCCGGCCCGGAACACCTCCCCGAACCCCTCATCACCCATCAGCTCCACCAACTCCACCCACGCCTCCACCTGCTCCGCCGACGGATCCTCCGGCAGATCCGGCGCAGCCACCCGCACCATCGCCGCCACCGACTCCTCCGCCCCCTCCACCAACACGTCCACCAGCCGACGACGCTCCTGCGCCGACAACCGCGTCACCTCGTGCACCAACCGGACCTCCTCAGGACTGGACCCGCGCTCGGCCACCCACCGCAACACCGCCCCACGCAACCGCAACACCCGGATCTGCACCTCCACCGCATCGGCGTGCACCGCGGCCACCTCGGCCACCGACAACTCCCGATCCAGCACCCGCCGCACGCTGGGCAGATCCACACCCAGCTCACGCAGCGTCCGCACGAGCTCCAGACGTACCAGCGCGCCGACGTCGTACAGCCGGTACCCGGCACGACTTCGACCGGCCGGCGCGACGATCCCCTCGTCGGAGTAGAAGCGGATGGTCCGCACCGCCAGCCCGGACCTCCGGGCCAGCTCCCCGATCGGAAACAACTCCGCCGCGCCGTCCATGTCCCCACCTTGAGGTCTCCACCCACTGGAGACTCAAGGCTAGGTTCGGCAGCCGGACTGGACGCGCGGGCACCTGTTGTAACAGAATCAGTTGCGACAAGGGTGAAAGGAGAGGCCGATGAGCGCGAACAGCCGCATGACCGTGGCCACACACACCCTGACGTGGATGGCCCTCGTCTGCCCCAGGCGCCCCGACGGCATCGTCACCTCCGACCAGATCGCCAACAGCGTCAACACCAACCCCGTCGTCATCCGCCGCACCCTCGGCAACCTCCGCGACGCAGGCCTGGTGGAATCACGACGCGGCGTCGGCGCCGGCTGGCGACTCGCCCGCACACCCGAGGACATCACCCTCAGAGACGTCTACCTCGCCGTCGAACCCGACCCCCTCCTCGCCCTCCATGCCACCACCCCCAACCAGAAGTGCCCCGTCGGCACCGGCATCCCACCCGTACTGCGCGACGCCTACGACCGCGCGGAGGAATCGATGAAACGCGAACTCGCCTCCGTCACCATCGCCGACGTACTCCGCGACACCCTCGCCCCCTGACCCCGCCGCACCCACCACACCGGCCGGCCCCCACCCGCGGGCCGGCCTCTTTTCAGAACACCGTCGTAACCAAACCAGTTACATCAACCCTCCTGGAGCCCCCACCACCGTGCACCGCCCCCACCTCACCCTCACCCTCGCCACCGCCATGTTCGCCATCGGCACCGACAGCTTCGTCATCGCCGGCATCCTCCCCGACGCCGCACACTCACTCGACGTCCCCACCACCACCGCCGGCTGGCTCCTCACCGCCTACGCCCTCACCTACGCCCTACTCGGCCCCGTCATGGCCACCCTCACCACCCGCTGGCCACGCCGCACCCTCTTCCTCACCGGATTCACGATCTTCACCACCGGCAACCTCATCACCGCCACCATCCCCGTCTTCGGCGTAGCCCTCGCCGCACGCGCACTCGCCGGACTCGGCGGCGCCATGATCACCCCCGCCGCCATCGCCGCAGCCACCGCCCTCGCACCACCCGAACGCCGCGGCCGCGCCATCGCCACCGTCATGACCGGCCTCAGCGCCGCCACCGCCCTCGGCGCACCCCTCGGCACCGCCCTCGCCAGCCTCACCGGCAACTGGCGCACCACCATGCTCTTCGTCACCACCCTCGGCCTCCTCGCCGCCGCCGGAACCACCCTCCTCCCCACCCTCCCCACCCCACCCACCATCCCCCTACGCACCCGGCTCACCCCCCTCACCGACCAGCGCATCGGCCTCACCCTCCTCACCACCCTCCTCGCCTACACCGGCCTCTACACCGTCTACTCCTACATCGGCCCCTCACTCGACCGCGCCACCCACAACAACGGCACCACCCTCGCCGCCCTCCTCTTCGTCTGGGGCCTCGCCGCCACCGCCGGCACCCTCACCTCAGGCACCCTCACCGACCGCTATGGCAGCCGCCGCATCATCAACACCGCCATCACCATCGCCGCCATCAACTTCGCCCTCCTCCCATGGACCAGCGCCCACCTCCCCACCACCCTCGCCGCCCTCGCCATCTGGGGCGCCAGCGGATGGGGACTCCTCGCCCCACAAACCCACCGCCTGATCACCGCCCTCCCCACCGCCGCACCCCTGCTCACCGGCCTCGCCTCCGCGACGGTCTACACCGGCGTCTCCCTCGCACCCCTCGCCGGCCAAGCCGGCATCACGACCCTCGGAGCCCACTGGCTCGGCCCCATCGGCGCGGCATTCCTCATACTCGGCCTCGGCGCAGCGGAAGCAGCGCACACCGCCATCCACCGCAAGGAAAGCGAAACCCAGTGATCACCACCGACCGCCTCCACCTCCGCCCCCTCACCGAACACGACGCCGACTGGTGGGTCCGCCTCCACGCCGACGAAGAAGTCGGCCGCTTCGTCGGCAGCTACACCCACGCCCAAGCGGCAGCACGCCTCCACGACATCCAGCAACAGTGGAAGGAACGCGGCCACGGCCTCTGCGCCGTCGAACTCCGCGACACCGGCGAAACGATCGGCCGCTGCGGCCTGAACTGGTGGAAGGAATTCGACGAAACCGAAATAGGCTGGACCTTCGCCCGCACCCACTGGGGCCACGGCTACGCCACGGAAGCGGCCCGCGCCGTCCTCGCCTGGGGCTTCGGCCCCTTGGGCCTCGACCAGATCACCGCCATGATCCACCACGGCAACACGGCCTCGACCGCCGTCGCCCACCGCCTGGGCTTCACCCCCCTACGCGAGGACACGGTCCTGAACCGCCCCTGCACGGTCTACGGCCTGCTCAGTGCTTCGGGCCGACATGGGCGTCCATGAGGGCGACGGATTCCTTCCGCGCGATGGACACGTTGAAGGGGTCACTGCCCCGCGCGAGGACCGTCCACTGGACGCCGACCTTGGCGAGGGTGTCGGTGCAGAGCCGCCGGATGTCGTCGGACTTGTTGGTGAAGAAGTACCGCGGGTACTCGTACCGCTTCCCGTTCCGGACGGTCCAGTTGGTGATCCGGCACCCGTCGGAGTGGATGAGCCCCCGGATGAACTCCCACGGGTGAGCGTCCACGATCTCCTGCTGCCAGGGTTCGAGGGCGATGCGGCGTTCGTGCTTCTTGCCGGGGGCATGCTGCGGGAACAGGCAGGTCCAGTGCCGCCCGTAGCTGGTGACGGCCACGCAGCCCTGGCGCTGCAACACGTAGACCTTGTCGGTCGGCCGCACCGCAAGGACAGCTGCCCGGCACTGCTGGATGAGTCCGGGCCAGGCGTTGTCGCAGAAGATGCGGAGGTGGTGCCCGCCGCGCGGGTGCGGGCTGATGCACCCGTCGCCGAGGTAGAGGCCGAGGAGGTAGGCGTAGGCGGACTCGTCAGCCGGGCCGGCGCAGGGTGCCGATTGGTTCAGGCGGGGGAGCGGGTCGATGCGAGTCTGCCAGGAGCGGATGGCGGCTCGGGATATCCCGGTTTCCTTGCTGACGGAGTTCATGCTGCGCCCCTCGGCGAGCATGGCGAGGGTGCGCTTGCGTGTCGCGATGTCGTACATGCGATCGACGCTGACGTGTGCAATTCGCCCACGTGCCGCAATTCCGCGAGCTTCCCTAAAACGGGTGAAGGCCACACGGATATCGCGTGACCTTGGAATTTAAGGAAGAGTGCCCCAGGTGGGATTCGAACCCACACTGTCCGCTGTTTGAGAGCGGCCTCTCTGACCAATTGGAGTACTGGGGCCTAAGAAACGTAGGGAACAGGGATCCCTGCGTGGCACCACCTTACAGGAGCTAGGTAGGCTCGGGGGAGCTTGTTATGCCCCGCAAAGAGGAGCCTCCGTGACCGCCGAGCACGAGTCGACGCCCACGCCCGACGCCGACCAGTCGCACGTTCCGCCGCTGACGACCCGCGTCGTCATCGCCGAGGACGAGGCGCTCATCCGTCTCGACCTCAAAGAGATGCTCGAAGAGGAGGGCTACTCCGTCGTCGGCGAGGCCGGCGACGGCCAGACGGCCATCGAGCTCGCGCGGGAGCACCGCCCCGACCTCGTCATCCTCGACGTGAAGATGCCCGTCCTCGACGGGATCTCCGCCGCCGAGAAGATCGCGGGGGAGTCCATCGCCCCGGTCCTCATGCTCACCGCCTTCTCGCAGCGCGACCTCGTCGAGCGGGCGCGGGACGCCGGGGCCATGGCGTACCTGGTGAAGCCGTTCAGCAAGAGCGACGTGGTCCCGGCCATCGAGATGGCCGTGTCCCGGTTCGCGGAGCTGAAGGCGCTGGAGAAGGAGGTCGCGGACCTCTCCGCGCGTCTGGAGACCCGCAAGCTGGTCGACCGCGCCAAGAGCATCCTGCAGACCCAGTACGGGCTGACCGAGCCGGCCGCGTTCCGGTGGATCCAGAAGACCTCCATGGACCGCCGCATGTCCATGCAGCAGGTCGCCGAGGCGGTCATCGAGGACGCCGAGGAGAAGAAGCAGAACGCCGCCGGGAAGTAGTCCCGGAGCATGCGTGAGGCCCGTCTCCCCCCGAGGGGAGACGGGCCTCACGGCTTTGAGGGTGCGGGCTAGTCCTCGCCGAGGTACGCCTTGCGGACGTCCTCGTTGACGAGGAGCTCGCGGCCCGGGCCGGTCAGGACGATCTTGCCGATCTCCATGACGTGGCCCTGGTCGGCCAGCGACAGCGCGGCCTGGGCGTTCTGCTCGACCAGCAGGATCGTGGTGCCGGAGGCCTTGAGCTCGGCGATCGTCGCCATGATCTTCTGCATCATGAGCGGCGAGAGGCCCATGGAGGGCTCGTCGAGCATGAGCAGCTTCGGCTGGGACATGAGCGCGCGGCCCATGGCGAGCATCTGCTGTTCGCCGCCGGAGAGGGTGCCGGCGGCCTGCTTGCGGCGCTCTCCCAGGATGGGGAAGAGGTCGTAGGCGCGCTGGACGTCCTTCTGGATGCCTTCTTTGTCGCTGCGCAGGAAGGCGCCGAGGAGGAGGTTGTCCTCGATGCTCATGCGGGGGAAGATGTGCCGGCCCTCGGGGGAGTGGGCGAGTCCGAGCGAGACGATGCTGTGTGCGGGGACCTTCTTGAGGGACTTGCCCTGGAACTTGATCTGGCCGCCCTTGGGCTTGATCAGTCCGGAGAGGGTGCGCAGAGTGGTCGTCTTGCCGGCGCCGTTGGTGCCGATGAGGGTGACGATCTGGCCTTCTTCGACGGTGAAGGAGATGCCTTTGACGGCTTCGATCTTGCCGTAGGCGACGCGGAGGTCTTCGACCTCCAGGAGGGCGGTCACTTGGCTTCTCCGTCCGTGCTGGTGGTGCTGTGCGCGTCGGCGTCGGCTTCGGCGTCGGCCGGGGCTTCGGCTTCGGCCTCGGCTTCCGCTTCGGGCTCGGCTTCCGCTTCGGCGGCGTGTTCGGCGGCCTCGACTTCGGCGGCTTCCTCGGCGCCGGGGGCGCCTTCGAAGGGTTCGCCGAGGTAGGCGGCGACGACGCGTTCGTCGCTCTGGACCTCGCCGGCGGTGCCTTCGATGAGCTTTTCGCCCTGGACGAGGCAGGCGACGCGGTCGCAGAGGTTGAAGATGAAGCGCATGTCGTGCTCGATGACGAGTACGGCGATGCCCATGTCCCGGATGGCGAAGATGAGTTCTTCGGTGGCCCGGGTTTCCTGCGGGTTCATGCCGGCGGTGGGCTCGTCCAGGAGGATGAGGCCGGGGTCGCTGGCGAGGGCGCGGGCGATCTCCAGCTTGCGCTGCTCGCCGTAGGGGAGGTTGCGGGCGAGGTGTTCGGCCTTGTTGGCGAGGCCGATGAACTCCAGGAGCTCCATGGCGCGCTCGCGGCTGGCCTGCTCCTCCTTGCCGAAGCTGGGGAGGCGCAGGAGGGCGGACCAGAGGCCTTCCTTGGTGCGGGTGTGGCGTCCGACGAGGACGTTTTCCAGGACCGTCATGTTGTTGAAGAGACGGATGTTCTGGAAGGTGCGGGCGATGCCGGCCGCGGTGACCTTGAAGGACTTGGGGGGCAGGACCGTGCCCTTGTACCGGACTTCGCCCTCGGTGGGGATGTAGAGGCCGGTGAGGCAGTTGAAGAAGGTGGTCTTGCCGGCGCCGTTGGGGCCGATGAGGCCGACGATCTCGCCGCTGCGGACGGTGAGGTCGACGTTCTTGACGGCGGTGAGGCCGCCGAAGCGCATCGTGACACCGCGGGCGTCGAGGACGGTCTCGGCGGTGGCCGTTTCGGTCGTGGTGGTGGTCATGGATCAGGCCCCTGCCTTGCCGAGGACTGTGGGCGCTTCGAGGTCCTTGTGGAGTTCGAGCTGGTTGCGCCGGTTGGGGATGAGGCCTTCGGGGCGCAGGCGCATCAGGATGACGAGCGCGATGCCGAAGACGAGGAGCTGGTACTCGCCCAGGAACTGGAGCTTGTTGGGGATCATGAAGAGGAGGGCGCCGCCGACGAGGGGGCCGGAGATGGTGCCCATGCCGCCGAGGACGACCGCGGCGAGGAGGAACGCGGAGTTCGGGGGTACGGCGTTGGCGAAGACGTACTGGTCCGGGGTGACGGTGTAGTTCACGTGGGCCTGTACGGCGCCGGCGAGGCCGGCGAGGGTGGCGCCGAGGGCGAAGGCGATGAGCTTGACGCGGAAGCCGTTGATGCCCATGGCTTCGGCGGCGGTTTCGTCTTCGCGGATGGCGACCCAGGCGCGGCCGATGCGGGATTCGGCGCTCCGGCGGAAGACCATGATCACGATGAGGGTGACCAGGAGCATCAGCAGGAAGTAGTTGGCGAAGCGGCCGACGGCGAATCCGAAGAAGTCGTGGGTGGCGCCGAAGTCGAACCCGAAGAGGTCGACGTTGGGGACACCGGCGACGCCGTTGGGGCCGTTGGTGAGGTCGGGGCCGGAGACGCCGTCGAGGTTGTTCATCGAGATGCGGAAGATCTCTCCGAAGCCCAGGGTGACGATGGCGAGGTAGTCGCCGCGCAGGCGCAGGGTCGGGGCTCCGATGAGGACGCCGAAGACCATGGAGGCTGCGGCGCCGAGGAGGATGGCGGCCCAGAAGGGGAGGTGGACTCCGAAGGGGGAGTTGGGGGAGCCGGAGACCAGGGCCGCGGTGTAGGCGCCGACGCCGAGGAAGGCGACGTAGCCGAGGTCGAGGAGGCCGGTGAGGCCGACGACGATGTTCAGGCCGAGGGCGACGGTGGCGAAGATGAGGATGTTGACGCCGAGGGTCGCGTACTGGTCGTCGGTCTGGGTGAGGGGGAAGGCGGCGGCCGCGACGAAGGCGCCGACGAGGGCGACGTTGCGGTGCTTGGTGGTGAGGGCGGTGAAGCGGGCGACCAGGCCGGCCTTGTTGAGGGCGGCGAAGCCGAAGCCGGCGGTGATCAGGAAGCCGATGAAGAGTTCCTGGTAGGGGGTGGTGACGCCGTAGGTGAAGACGCCGAGGCCGACGGCGAGGACGGCGGTGATGATGAGGATCTCGGCGTAGGCCGGGAGGGCGCGGGCCGGCTTGGCGGTGCCGCTGGCGTGGGCGGCCTTGGTGACGGCCCAGCTGTTGCCGATGTTGTGCTTGGTCTGCTCCCACCAGCTGTCTTCGGGGTCGGCGAGTTCGGTGACCGGGCGCTCGAAGGGGAGGGAGCGGGCGCCGAGGTAGGCCAGGAGTGCGGTGGCGATGGCGACGAAGCCGCCGGGCTCCAGGTTGACGAGGCCGCCGAGGGTGTTGCTGATGGCCCAGGCCGTGTAGGCGACGGTGAGGAGGGTGCCGAGGGCGCAGAGCTTGATCGCCGCGTCGGTTCCGGCGGGGGCGATCCAGCGCAGGCCCTTTGTGCCGTAGGAGGCGAGGCCGAAGACGGTGGTGAGGGCGCCGCCGACGAGGACGAGCCACTGGAGGCCGCCGGGGTATCCGTAGACGGTGAGGTCGCCGGGGAAGGCGGAGGTCCAGGTCCAGGCGAGGAAGCAGGAGAGGACGGTGAGGGCGCCGCCGGCGGTGGCGAGGGCGCGGGCGGTCTTCTCGGGGAAGGAGATGCCCTTGCGGCCGGTGGCCGCCGTCTGCTGCGTGGTGTCGGTGGTGGTGGTCGTCATGGTTCTCACGCCCTGTCCGCCACGCGCTCGCCCATCAGGCCCTGGGGCCGGAAGAGGAGCACGAGGATGAGGAGTACGAACGCCCAGGTGTTGCCCCAGGACTGGCCGCCGAGCTGCTGCATGCCCGGCACGTCGGCGATGTAGGCGGTGGTGAGGGTTTCGGCGAGGCCGAGGACGAGGCCGCCGATCATGGCGCCGTAGATGTTGCCGATGCCGCCGAGGACGGCTGCGGTGAAGGCCTTGAGCCCGAGGATGAAGCCCATGCGGTAGTTGACTTCGCCGTACTTGAGGCCGTAGGCGACGGCGCCGACCGCTGCGAAGGTGGCGCCGAGGGCGAAGGCGACCGTGATGATGCGGTCGGTGTTGATGCCCATGAGCTTGGCGGTGTCGGGGTCCTGGGCGGTGGCCTGCATGCCGCGGCCGGTGCGGGTCTTCTTGACGAAGAAGCCGAGGAAGGCCATGGAGATGGGGGCGGCGATCAGCAGGAAGACGTCACCGGTCTGGATGGTGATGCTGCCGATGTGGAAGGCGCCGCCGGGGAGTTCGGGGAACTTGACGGAGGACTTCGCGTTGGGGAACCAGGCCCAGACGACCTGCTGGAGGACGATGGAGAGGCCGATGGCGGTGATGAGCGGCGCGAGGCGGGGTGCGCTGCGCAGGGGCCGGTAGGCGAAGCGTTCGGCCCCGACGGCGATGAGGGTGGCGACGATGATGGCGCCTATGAGCATGAGCGGCAGGGCGATCCACATCGTGGTGCCACCGGGGAGCATCAGCCAGACCGTGAGGGCTCCGAACCCGCCGGTCATGAAGATCTCGCCGTGGGCGAAGTTGATGAGCTGGACGATGCCATAGACCATCGTGTAGCCGATGGCGACGAGCCCGTACATGGATCCCAGTAGCAGGCCGTTGACCAGCTGTTGCGGCAGTTCGTGCACCGCAGGTCCTCCGAGTCTTTCGACGGATGTGACACCGCGCGGGGCGCTGTGGTGCGGCGCCCCGCGCGGCAGGTGAGGGGTGAGGGCTAGGCGGGTCAGCCGGCGAGGGTGCCGGACTCGACGGTCTTGAAGTCGTCGCCGTCGACCTTGTAGACGGTGAGCTGCTTGTTGGTGGCGTCGCCGAATTCGTCGAAGGAGACCTTGCCGGTCACGCCGTCGAAGTTGACGCCCTGGACGGCCTCGAGGACCTTGGCGCGGGCGTCGGAGGGCAGCTTGCCGTTGTTGGCGTCGGCGACCTTCTTGACGGCTTCGATGACGGCCCAGGCGGAGTCGTACGAGTAGCCGCCGTAGGCGGAGTAGTCGTCCTTGTAGCCGGCCTTCTTGTAGTTGTCGACGAACTCCTTGGCGGAGGGGAGGCTCTCGACGGGGGCGCCGACGGAGGTGCAGAGGTCGCCCTGGGCGCCGGGGCCGGCGAGCTCGACGTACTTCTTGTCCTTCATGCCGTCGCCGCCGACGAGCGGGATGTTGGTGCCGGAGGCCTTGATCTGCTTGCTGAGCGGGCCGGCTGCGGGGTACTCGCCGCCGTAGTAGACGACGTCGGCGCCCGAGGACTTGACCTGGGTGACGATCGCGGAGAAGTCCTTGCTCTCGGGGTCGATGTGGCCCTCGCCGACGACCTGGCCGCCGAGCTTGGTGAACTCGCCCTTGAAGGTTCCGGCGAGACCGGCGCCGTAGGTCTTCTTGTCGTCGATGATGAAGACCTTCTTCTTGCCGGCCTTGTTGAAGAGGTACTGCGCCGCGTAGGGGCCCTGGATGGCGTCCGTGGTGGCGGTGCGGAAGTAGCTCTTGTAGGTGCGGGCCTTCTGGCCTTCGGCCCACTTGGGGCCCTGGGTCAGGGAGGGGCTGGTGTTGGCCGGCGAGATCTGGGTCAGCTTGGCGTCGTCGAAGACCTTCTGCATGGCCTCGGAGACGGAGGAGTTGAGGGGGCCGACGACGCCGAGGACGTCCTTGTTCGCCGTGAGCTTGGTGGCGTTCTGCTGGCCGGAGGAGGCCTGGGCCTGGTCGTCGAGGGCTTCGACCTTGAAGGTGATGCCCTTGACGTACTTCTTCTCGTTGGCCTGCTTGGCGGCGAGGTCGGCGGAGTTCTTGATGCCGAGGCCGAGGGCGGAGAGGTCGCCCGTCAGCGGGGCGTCGACGCCGATGACGACCGTGGTGTTGCCGTCGCCTCCGGCGGAGCCGCCGTTGTCGTTGCGCGAGCCGCAGGCGGTGAGAGTGAGAGCGCCCGCGGCGAGGGCGGCGGTCACGGCGATGAGCTGACGAGAACGCACAATCAGTCCTTTCCTGGCGCCGCGCCCCCGGTGGGACGCGTCGAGTCGAACGCGGGGAACCGAACTGAGGAAATCCGGCGGTCGCGGTAACTGGGCGTGACTCTAGGCGGCTCTTCGGGGGATATGGAGGGCTGAGGCCAATGATGTGACTCTCTTGTTATGCCACGGCGTAATACATAGCGGATGTGTGCGGGGGGAACGGGGGAATTCAGGCCGGTTCGTCTTGTCCGGATGCTGAGATGGGGCAGGAGCATGCGGCGGTTTGGTGCTGACACGCCAGGACTCTAGGGGTTTTTGGTCATGACGGCGCGGTGGAGGGCTTGTCTCGATCTTCGGGACATGCCCTGGTCAGTGCGACGGAAAGATCCCTGGCATATCGGTCACCGGGGATGTAACTGTGATCCTCTTTCTGGATTCCATTACTCAGGGTTACTTCCAGGAATGGGAGTCCAGAATTCCGTGCTACATGCACGCAGTCTTTTGCCTCAATCAGCACGAGGAGCTCGCGGACTTCTCCCGGCGCGACCGCGGCCGGGAGGCGTGGCCGGATCGTCACGCTCAGCGCCGGTGACGGCTGGCCGATCCGCTCCACGATGACGGGGGGACCGGACGAGCTCCGCACACGGACAGTGAACGCGAAGGCGGCGCCGTCGGGGGCCGGCTCGACCGGATTCCCGTAGGTGAGGGAGAGGGACTGGGAGGGGGCGGGCGGCGGGAGCGCCACCGGCGGCTCGGGGCGGGTGGCGTGGATCCGGAGGGCCGCGGCGGCCAGGACGGCCGCGGACGCGGCGGTCAGGACGGCCCGGCGGTGGCGGCCGTAGAAGGCGCGCGGGCGCTCGGTCCAGCGGGGAGGGGGAGGCGTACGGGGCCCCGTACGCGCGCCCTCCCGGTCCCAGGTGCCCTCCCCGGGCTCCAGCGGGCCTATCCCGCTCCCGGTCATCGGGGTGGCGTTGCCGTGGGGGCGGCGGTGATGTGCCGCGGCGCCGGTCCGGTTCCCATACGGGGAACGCTAGACCGGCGCCGGGGGAGCGCACAACGGGTCGTCTCGGCCCCGTTGTTAAGGCTCCGTGTCGTTCATGGAGGCGGAGTTCAGGACTCCGTCTCGCGCAGGAGGCAGGTGAGGCGGGCGGTGCAGACGCGGCGGTCCTGGTCGTCGGTGATGACGATCTCGTAGGTGGCGGTGGAGCGGCCCCGGTGGACGGGGGTGGCGGTGCCCGTGACGATCCCCTCGCGCGCGCCCCGGTGGTGGGTGCAGTTGAGGTCGACGCCGACGGCGATCTTCTTGCTGCCGCCGTGCATCATGGCGCCGACTGAGCCGAGGGTCTCGGCCAGGACGGCGGAGGCGCCGCCGTGCAGGAGTCCGTAGGGCTGGGTGTTGCCCTTGACGGGCATCGTGGCGACGACGCGGTCGGCCGAGGCCTCCAGGATCTTGATCTCCATGCGCTCGCCGAGGGCGCCGGCCGAGAACAGGGCGGGCAGGTCTATGCCCAGGGCCGCGTACTCGTCCAGGACTTCCTGGGGGAACTTCACGGCGTGCTGCTGCTCGTCGGCCATGGGCCTGCTCCGTTCGTCAACGCTCGTTAACCATGTGGTCCTGGGGTCGTTCTATCAGGCCGGTTCGAAGCGCACGACGACGGACTTGCTGGCGGGGGTGTTGCTGGTGTCGGCGGTGGAGTCGAGGGGGACCAGGACGTTGGTCTCGGGGTAGTAGGCGGCGGCGCAGCCCCGGGCGGTGGGGTAGTGGACGACGCGGAAGCCGGGGGCGCGGCGCTCGACGCCGTCCTTCCATTCGCTGATCAGGTCCGTGTAGGAGCCGTCGGCGAGGCCGAGCTCGGCGGCGTCGTCGGGGTGGACCATGACGACGCGGCGTCCGCCGGTGATGCCGCGGTAGCGGTCGTCGAGGCCGTAGATGGTGGTGTTGTACTGGTCGTGGCTGCGCAGGGTCTGCAGGAGCAGGCGCCCGGCGGGGACCTCGGGGTACTCGACGGGGGCGGCGGTGAAGTTGGCCTTGCCGGTCTTGGTGGGGAAGCGGCGCTCGTCGCGGGGGCCGTGGGGGAGCTGGAAGCCGCCGGGGCGGGCGACGCGGGCGTTGAAGTCCCCGAAGCCGGGGACGACGCGGGCGATGCGGTCGCGGATGGCGGCGTAGTCCCCTTCGAAGTCCTCCCAGGGGGTCTTCGAGGCGGTGCCGAGGACGGCGCGGGCCATGCGGGCGACGATGGCGGGCTCGGAGAGCAGGTGGGGGGAGGCGGGGGCGAGGTTGCCGCGGGAGGCGTGGACCATGCCCATGGAGTCCTCGACCGTGACGAACTGCTTGCCGCTCGCCTGGACGTCCTTGTCGGTGCGGCCGAGGGTGGGCAGGATCAGGGCGCGCCGGCCGGTGACCGCGTGGGAGCGGTTGAGCTTGGTGGAGACGTGGACGGTCAGGGAGGCGTTGCGCATGGCCGCTTCGGTGACGTCGGTGTCGGGGGTGGCGCCGACGAAGTTGCCGCCCATGGCGAAGAAGACCTTGGCGTGCCCGTCGCGCAGGGCCTCGATGGCGCGGACGACGTCGTAGCCGTGGGCGCGCGGTGAGGTGATGGAGAACTCGCGGTCGAGGGCGTCGAGGAAGGCGGGTGCGGGGCGTTCGAAGATGCCCATGGTGCGGTCGCCCTGGACGTTGGAGTGGCCGCGGACGGGGCAGACGCCGGCGCCGGGGCGGCCGATGTTGCCGCGGAGCAGGAGGAGGTTGACGACCTCGCGGATGGTGGCGACGGCGTGCTTGTGCTGGGTGAGGCCCATGGCCCAGCAGATGATGGTGCGCTTCGAGGCGAGGACCATGGCCAGGGCGCGTTCGATCTCGGGGCGGGTCAGGCCGGTGGCCTTGAGGGTTTCGTCCCAGTCGGCTTCCTTGGCGGCGGCGGCGAACGCGTCGTAGCCGTGGGTGTGCTCCCGGATGAAGTCGTCGTCGAGGGCGCCGTCCGTCTCGATGACGAGCTTGTTGAGGAGGCGGAAGAGGGCCTGGTCGCCGCCGATGCGGATCTGGAGGAAGAGGTCGTTGAGGGCGGTGCCCTTGATCATGCCGAGGGGGGTCTGGGGGTTCTTGAACCGCTCCATGCCGGCTTCGGGCAGCGGGTTCACCGAGATGATCTTCGCGCCGGCGGTCTTGGCCTTCTCCAGGGCGGAGAGCATGCGGGGGTGGTTGGTGCCCGGGTTCTGTCCGGCGACGATGATCAGGTCGGCCCGGTGGAGGTCTTCGAGGGAGACGCTGCCCTTGCCGATGCCGATGGTCTCGCTGAGTGCGGAGCCGGAGGACTCGTGGCACATGTTGGAGCAGTCGGGCAGGTTGTTGGTGCCGAACTCGCGGGCGAAGAGCTGGAAGAGGAACGCGGCCTCGTTGCTGGTGCGGCCGGAGGTGTAGAAGACGGCCTCGTCGGGGGAGGAGAGGGCCTTCAGCTCCTCGGCGATGATCGCGAAGGCCCGTTCCCAGCTGACGGCCTCGTAGCGGTCGCCGCCTTCGGGCAGGTACATCGGGTGGGTGATGCGGCCCTGCTGGCCGAGCCAGTAGCCGGAGCGCCCGGCGAGGTCGGCGAGGGGGTGCTCGGCGAAGAAGGCGGGGGTGACGCGGCGCAGGGTGGCCTCTTCGGCGACGGCCTTGGCGCCGTTCTCGCAGAATTCGGCGGTGTGCCGCTTGTCGCCCTCGGGCCAGGCGCAGCCGGGGCAGTCGAAGCCGTTCTTCTGGTTGACCTTGAGGAGGGTCTGCGCGGTGCGGAGCAGGCCCATCTGCTCGTTCGCGATCTTGAGGGTGTGGCCGATGGCGGGCAGGCCGGCCGCGGCGTGCCGAGGGGGTCCGACGTGCGGCGCGTCCTGTACCGGATCACCTGCGGGCGGCTTGGTGGCCATGTCGCTCCCCTTCGAGCAGTTTTCTCGTACACCCCGATCCTGTCACGCTCCGCCGACATCGCCGACGGCGGATTTGTCGGTGGGGGCGCCTAGGATCGGGGGCGTGGCAGAGACAGCATCGAAGAAGACCGACCAGACGACCGCAGCGGACCGCCCCCGCCTGATGCTCATGGACGGGCACTCCCTGGCGTACCGGGCGTTCTTCGCGCTGCCCGCGGAGAACTTCACGACGGCGACGGGCCAGCCGACCAACGCCATCTACGGCTTCGCGTCGATGCTGGCGAACACGCTGCGCGACGAGGCGCCCACGCATTTCGCGGTGGCGTTCGACGTGTCCCGCAAGACCTGGCGTTCGACGGAGTTCCCCGAGTACAAGGCGAACCGTTCGAAGACCCCCGACGAGTTCAAGGGGCAGGTCGAGCTGATCGGCGAGCTCCTGGACGCGATGAAGGTGCCGCGGTTCGCGGTCGACGGCTTCGAGGCCGACGACGTGATCGCGACGCTGGCGACGCAGGCCGAGGCCCTGGGCTTCGAGGTGCTGATCGTCACCGGCGACCGGGACTCCTTCCAGCTGGTGTCCGAGCACACGACCGTGCTGTACCCGACGAAGGGCGTCTCGGAGCTGACCCGGTTCACGCCCGAGAAGGTCGTGGAGAAGTACGGGCTCACCCCGCGCCAGTACCCGGACTTCGCGGCGCTGCGCGGCGACCCGTCGGACAACCTGCCGGGCATCCCGGGCGTCGGTGAGAAGACGGCGGCGAAGTGGATCAACCAGTTCGGTTCGTTCGCGGAGCTGGTGGAGCGGGCCGAGGAGGTCAAGGGCAAGGCCGGGCAGAACTTCCGCGACCACCTGGAGTCCGTCAAGCTCAACCGGGTCCTGACCGAGATGGTCAAGGACGTGGAGCTGCCCAAGACCCCGGCCGACCTGGAGCGCGCCCCCTACGACCGCGGTGCGGTCACGGGGGTGCTGGACGTGCTGGAGATCCGCAACGCCTCGCTGCGCGAGCGGCTGCTGGCCGTGGACCCGGGCGCGGCCGAGGAGGAGGCGCCGGCTCCGGCGGCGGGTGTGGAGCTGGACGGGTCGGTGCTGGGCGCGGGCGAGCTGGCGCCGTGGCTCGCGGCGCACGCGGGCGGCCCCCTCGGCGTCTCCACCGTGGACAGCTGGGGGCTGGGCCAGGGCAGCGTCGCCGAGGTGGCGCTGGCCGCGGCGGGCGGTGCGGCCGCCTGGTTCGACCCGTCCGAGCTGGACGAGGCCGACGAGCGGGCCTTCGCCGCGTGGGCGGCCGACCCGTCCGCGCCGAAGACGGTGCACAACGCCAAGGGCCTGATGCGGGTCTTCCCGGAGCACGGCTGGACCCTGGCGGGCGTCGTCATGGACACGGCGCTGGCCGCCTACCTGGTCAAGCCGGGCCGGCGCTCCTTCGCGCTGGACGTGCTGTCGGTGGAGTACCTGGGCCGTGAGCTGCAGCCGCCGGCCTCCGACGGGCAGCTGGCGTTCGGCGCCGACGAGACCGCCGAGGCGGACGCGCTGATGGCGCAGGCCCGCGCGGTCCTCGACCTGGGCGACGCGTTCACCGCGAAGCTGCCCGAGGTCGGCGCCGTCGAGCTGCTGCACGAGATGGAGCTGCCCACCTCCGAGCTGCTGGCCCGCCTGGAGCGGGCGGGCATCGCCGCCGACCGCGACCACCTGGAGGGCATGGAGCAGCAGTTCGCGGGCGCCGTGCAGCAGGCGGTGAAGGAGGCGCACGCGGCCGTCGGGCACGAGTTCAACCTGGGCTCGCCCAAGCAGCTCCAGGAGGTGTTCTTCGGCGAGCTGGACCTGCCCAAGACGAAGAAGACGAAGACCGGCTACACGACGGACGCGGACGCGCTGGCCTGGCTGGCCACGCAGACCGACCACGAACTGCCGGTGATCATGCTGCGTCACCGGGAGCAGGCCAAGCTGCGCGTGACCGTCGAGGGCCTGGTCAAGTCGATCGCCGCCGACGGCCGGGTGCACACCAGCTTCAGCCAGACCACCGCCGCCACGGGCCGCCTGTCGTCCACGGACCCCAACCTGCAGAACGTGCCGGTGCGCACGGACGAGGGCCGGGCCATCCGCCGCGGCTTCGTCGTCGGCGAGGGCTACGAGTCGCTGATGACGGCCGACTACAGCCAGATCGAGCTGCGGGTCATGGCCCACCTCTCGGAGGACGCGGGCCTGATCGAGGCCTTCAACTCCGGCGAGGACCTGCACACCACGGTCGCCTCCCAGGTGTTCGGGGTGGAGCGTTCCCAGGTCGACGCCGAGATGCGCCGCAAGATCAAGGCCATGTCCTACGGCCTGGCCTACGGTCTGTCGGCGTTCGGTCTCGCCCAGCAGCTGAACATCGAGCCCGCCGAGGCGCGCGGCCTGATGGAGACCTTCTTCGAGCGGTTCGGCGGGGTCCGCGACTACCTCCAGCGCGTGGTGGACGAGGCCCGGGCCACCGGCTACACGGCGACGGTCTTCGGGCGCCGCCGCTACCTGCCCGACCTCAACAGCGACAACCGCCAGCGCCGCGAGGCCGCCGAGCGGATGGCGCTGAACGCCCCGATCCAGGGCACCGCCGCCGACATCGTCAAGGTCGCGATGCTGCGCGTGGACAAGGCGCTGGGCGAGGCCGGTCTGGCGTCGCGGATGCTGCTCCAGGTCCATGACGAAATCGTCCTGGAGGTCGCCCCCGGCGAGCGGGAGCGGGTCGAGGAGCTGGTGCGCCGCGAGATGGGCGCCGCGGTCGAGCTGCGGGCCCCGCTGGACGTGTCCGTGGGCGTGGGCGGCGACTGGGAGTCCGCCGCGCACTAGCGCCCGCGCGCCCGTCCCCGCCTACGCGGTGGGGACGGGCGTTCGCGTTTCCCGGTCCGGGAGGGCGTCGTTCCGGCCGCGGTGGTGGCGTGCTCGCACCAGGGCCCCGTACAGCAGGAGGCCCACCGCGAGTCCGCCGCCGGCTCCGAAGCAGAGGGTCGGGATGATGTCGAGGGGGCTGCGGATGCGGTCGTAGAAGGTGAAGAAGCGCATCACCCGCAGGGTGATCCCGGCCGTGACGCACGCGCCGACCAGGAGCAGCGCGCCCCACTTCTCCGCCCGGCCGAGTACCGGCACCGACCGGGGCGCGGGCCGTGACGGCAGGCGGCGCAGGCCGCTGACGGTGAACCAGAGCAGGGCGCACGCGGCGACCGCGGAGGTGCCGTACTGGAGGAAGGTGTACGGAGCCAGGCCGAGGGCGATGGGCCGGGCCAGCCACGGCAGCGCGTTCGTCCCCCAGCGGTCCCCGTGCGTGAAGCTGTCCCACACCACGTGGGTGAGCGAGCCGGTGACCGCCGAGAGGTAGAACCGCAGGGCGAGCACGGGCAGTCGGAGCCCCCGCCAGTGCTCGCCGCGGACGAAGGCGTGCACCCGCCCCCGCCGGGAGGGCGGCAGCAGCGCGAGCAGCGGCTCGCGCAGCAGCAGCCAGTACGCGGCGAGGGCGGCGGTGATGACGGCGTCCGCCGAGGCCACGCCCAGCAGGGAGTGGGTGAACGTGCCGTAACCCATGAGGCCGCCGACGACCGCGTCCGCGAAGAAGAAGAAGTCCGGCGCGAACGACCCCAGCACCAGCGCCGAGGCGACCAGCGGCCCCCGGGCGCGGCCCGTGCGGCGGATGGCCGGAAGTACCGCGGCCGCGTGGCTGAGAGTGAACGGCACGGTGCCTCCCTGGGGTTGCCGACTGCCGGGACAGTATGCGTGAGCTGCGCAGGGACGTGGGGATGTGGTGAATGTGCTGCCCGTAGTGCGTGCCCTGTGCAGGGAGTTGACGTAGGGTCACGCGGACGTTCGGACGTCCAGTGGAGGGTCCCGCTCATGTCGGCACGAATATTCGGACGCGGCCTGCGCCGGGGCGCGGCCGCGGCACTTGTCTCGGCCCTGGTGGCCGCGGCGATGACGGCTTCCCAGGGCCCGGCGGCCGCCGGCCCCGAGC